>NZ_JBNRJF010000008.1:0-114480 GCF_050589305.1 Gilliamella sp. G0441
TAAACCTATTTTTGATAAACAAAAAGAGTTGGACCGACAACAAATTGTAAACAGTTTAAAAGAGTTAGGTAGTCAGGTTAAAGAGTTAGAGCAAAGCATTCATAAAGATGCGGGTAAAGCGTCTTCTGACGGCAAAATGGGCAATGATTTTAGTAAAGGTGTCGACTCAGCGGTCTCAATAATTACCGGCATTATCACCGGTGACATCACGGGCGGACTGGCTGGCGCCAGTGCGCCGTGGATAGCGGAGCAGATAAAAATCCATACAGGAGATAATGAAACTGCCCGTTTAATTTCTCATGCGATTTTGGGTGCGGTGGTAGCTGAACTACAAGGCAACTCAGGACTAGCCGGCGGTGTCGGTGCCGTAACCGGTGAACTTGCTGCGGATATCATTCGCAAGCAGCTCTATGGTAAGGAAGTTAAGGACTTAACCGAAGCTGAAAAACAAAACATCAGTGCCCTGGCCCAACTTGCCACCGGACTGGCTGTAGCCAGTGTGGGCGGTGATGTCGGTGATGTCAGCACGGGTGTAGCAGCAGGTAAAAATGCGGTTGAAAATAATTATTTAAGTTCATCAGATCATCAAGATAAAGTCGGTTTAGAATATAAAGAAAAACAAGGAACATTAACTGAAGAAGAAAAGCTAAAATTATTAGAACTTCAAATAAAAGATGAAAGCACTACAAATGCTTTATTAGAAGCTTGTGTTGACGTAAATAGTGATGCATGCCATGCTGAGCGCCAAAAAGCTCATGATGCATTAGGAACCTATGTAGATTATTATTATAATAAATTAGAACACCAAGTTGGTTATTCACAAATAAAACACTTGTTAGATGGAACCTCAAATTCACGAGAAGCAAATGAATTACGTAGTATCTATAATGGTATGGTGCAAACTTATCAGGGTTGGGGTTTCAACGAAGAGGAAGCACAAAAGATGGCTGGCTATTATATGGCTGGTATGATGACAGCTCATGGTGTAATTGGTGGTGGAATAACTTTACCTAAAATAAGTAATGTATTTCGTGGCACCAAGTCATTGATCAAAAAAGTTTCAACTAATGCTGGAAAGGGAACGGATGCCAACAAACCATTAGATAAAACAGCCTTAGAAACGCAACACGGCAAAGGAAATGTCGAGCAAGGTGGTGGAAATTATAAAGAGACTAAGGATAAAATACTAGATAATCAGGCTACCAATCAGAAAGCCAACGAAAGTAGCAAATTTGGTGAACATGTAGCAAAAGAACAAGAGATTAATGCTGGAAAGGGAACGAATGCAACTCAAATCATTATAGATAAAAATAAATTTGTGACTCCAGATTTACCTGGAGTGGCACAATCTCGGGTCAATGTTGCAAATGTGACTTATGATAATGGAAAAATTAGAGGTTTTGAGTATGCCATGGGGAAACATGGTGCTGATAGCTCTGTTCCAAATAAAAGTCGCTTTCTAATTGGAAATGATGAAGTTAAAACACTTTTACAACGCCCTGATATTGTTAATAAACCTGTTTATAATCCAATTCAAATAGGAGGAAAGGTCGAAACAAATAAATTTGTACGACAAGTGGATGTAGGTAAACCAATAGGCTTTGATCAAAGTGGAAATAAAACTTCGGTTATAACTATTATCACTGATAGGAAAGGGAATTTGATAAACACATTTCCGGGTAAATTGTAATTTAAAAGGATAACTATGACTCTGATTAATTTAAAAAAAATCCGTGAAAATAATGAAGATGATGATTTAGTATTATATCGAACGTTTCACGAAAATAATGGGCGTTACTTAGAAAGAGAAGGTGAGTCAGGAAAATTTAAAATACTATGGAATATTGATGATGCTTCATCTTCTGTATTTAAAGAGCCCCAAGATATTAATATGTTAATGGATGATCTTGAAACCGTTTTGGATGAGGCGCATTCTGAAAATGACAATGAAATGTGTAATCACTTAAAAGAAATATTTGTTCTCTGTAAGCTCTGTTTATGGAATAGCGGTAAATTTTATTTAGAATTTACTCCTTGGGGAGTAATATTGGATAGTTATCCCCGCTGCCTTCCTGATAAATATCGATTTAACATATCAACTATCGACGAATGATTGCCTAAGCTACTACGAGCATTTAAACGGCGGAGCTTTTATTACTTTTTAAACTTGCTTCAAGTTCAATAATTAACTTGCCCTGTTCAATCTTAATGATAACAGGGCAGCCTACATAAAAGCCGAATTGCACCAGCCATCTCCCCTTAATGGTCAAAAGAGACTAATGATAAAATACAGGATAATCAGGCTACCAACCAGAAAGCTAATGAAAGTAGTAATTTAGGTGATCATGTAAAAAATGAAAATCAACAAAACATAGCTAAAAAAGATCCTAGATTAAATGCTGTAGTTAACGGTCATAATGGAAAATTAAATTATGGTATTGGCTCAGGTACTATTGCGGAAGCGAACGAATTAGGGATGCAATGGGTTGGTGAAGGAGCTAAACAAACGTCTAACGGAGGATGGATTAGCGCTGATGGCACTAGAGGATATAGGCCTCCATCAAGTAAGGATAGTCCATTTGCAACAACAGGAACACAGGCCAATTTTGAAACATATAAGTTCGATGTTGATGGGAATAGAATAAAAGTAGGCAACGGACATTTGAATATTAAGGATTAAAAGATGAAAGTTTTATTAAAGTCAGTTGGTTCAATAGACTATGACCCAGCAACATATCTTCCAGAAGAAAGTAATATTTTTAGTATTACATTAAATTTATCTATAGGTCTAGCAGATAGTAATGGAGCAGATTATTTCGACCTATTGGTCTGTACTCCTGAATGGTTATCAAAAAGTATTTGGGAACCTGAATTAATTCGTCACATGCTAATAGTTCGCAAATATGATCTTGACGAAATAAAAGACACAATAAATAAATGTATTGAAAAATGTACTTGTGATACTTGGTTGGAAACAGCTCAGAAACTATCAAGGTACTTTGCTTGGGAATATGAGGATTATCAATCATAGTAAAATCCCTATTTAACCCGTTTGGATCTTACTTATTATCTTATGGACTGCATCGCAAGTTCAACCACCAACTTGCACTGTTCCATTTTAATGATTACAGGGCAACCTACATAAAAGCCTATCTGCTCCAGCCACCTGCCTTTAATAATCACTTGTGTTCTGGAGTTAGGTTTTGTGCCTTGTGGCACGTAACCCACGGTATAAAATCGCTCATTGTGTTGTGGTGCCAGTGCTTTGTCTGTGGTTGATTTTAGCGTAGAATATCTCTTAGCCATAGTTAACTCCGTGTAAGTTAGTTGTTGTTAGCAAGTTTGCGGTGCATCAATTCCTTTAATCTGTGCTGATTAATTTTACTGCTTGTTTTATTATCTACTCATCCTTCTTTTTAGCCAGCCTTGCTGAGTCCCTGTGCTTCGTCTTGTACTTGATAATCATTCTATCCTCGATAGTGACAGGGATTATTGCCGGCGGTGCAGATGCTGTAACCCGTGAAATCGCATTGGATATCATCAACAAGCTGTTCTACGAAATTAATTGATAGTTTTTTTATCAATAGATTTTGATGATGACGGTTTTATGGATCCTTATAATGTGATGACTATTTCTTATTTTGATCATTTATTTAAATAAAGATAACTATTCTAAGGCATAATTAATGAGTTATTCTGATGTTAAAGGTAATATTGAAAAAAAGAAGTTATTCAAAAACATTGAGGAGAAATTTATATGAATCATTATATTATTTATCAGACAAACAAGAGCTTATATATATCGATGGTAATTTACTTCAATTAAATTTTGATAAATATAATTTGGCTGTAAGAAATGCAATGAAAGAAAAACCATTATGTCAATTTTTGTATCCTTCATTACTGATGTTTTCTGTTGCTGGTTATGATTTTACACATCAGTTTTTCTTTTTAAAAGATAACAATCAATTAGTATCACTTGAACAAACAATAAAAAATTAGTAGATAGTGTAGAGCTTTATATTATCTAGTAAAGAAGCGTGACGTTCAAATAACAATTTAGCTCAGTTCTGTGACATAGATCGGAAGAATTAAACTAATTATATTCTTATCGATGCGATCGACTTTACAAATTCAACAATTAATTTGCCTTTTTTGCGGTAATGGTGACAGGTAGCCTGATTGAATTCAATTTTTCATTTAGAAAATCGCTTTCTATTCGCATTAGAACATAATTTATTGCATAATACACGCGTATCAAATACAAAACAGGAGTTAGGAATTATTATGGAACTTCTTTGTCCAGCAGGTTCATTGCCATCACTAAAAATAGCCATCGATAATGGTGCTGATGCCGTTTATATTGGTTTAAAAGATGATACTAATGCGCGTCATTTTGCTGGTTTAAATTTCAATGAGAAGCGATTAATTGAAGCCGCTGATTATGTACATAAACGTGGTAAAAAATTGCATATTGCGATAAATACTTTTGCACATCCTGAAAATTTTCAGCGTTGGCAACATGCAGTTGATACCGCTGCTAACATTGGTGCTGATGCGTTAATTATTGCTGATCTTGCTATGCTTGATTATGCTGCCGAAAAGTACCCTAATCTTGAACGCCATGTTTCCGTTCAAGCCTCTTCAACCAATGAAGAGTCAATTAAGTTTTATTATAATAATTTTCAGGTTCATCGTATTGTATTGCCTCGTGTTCTGTCGATGCATCAAGTTAAACAGTTATCAAAAGTTTCTCCCGTCCCTTTAGAAGTTTTTGCCTTTGGTAGTTTATGTATAATGGCTGAAGGACGTTGCTATTTATCGTCTTATTTAACAGGTGAATCACCTAATACGGTTGGGGCATGTTCTCCAGCTAAATTTGTGCGATGGGAAGAGACCGACAAAGGTCTTGAATCTCGTTTGAATAACGTATTGATTGATTGTCATAAAAAAGGTGAAAATGCCGGTTATCCAACCCTATGCAAAGGACGTTATTTTGTTGGAGAACAGCTTTATCATCCAATTGAAGAACCAACCAGTTTAAATACCATTGAGCTATTACCCGAGTTATTTGCTGCCAATATTGCATCGGTCAAAATTGAAGGACGTCAACGCAGTCCAGCTTATGTTGAGCAAGTAACCAAAGTATGGCGACAAGCAATTGACCGTTATAAAGCAAACCCACAATCATTTCAAGCTGAACAACATTGGATGGATACATTAGGCTCTGTGTCGGAAGGAACACAAACGACATTGGGTGCTTATCACCGTAAATGGCAATAATGAGTATTTTAGACTTTAAATTCATATTATTGGAAAAGACACTTATTAAAAATAAAGTGGCATTACTTTAATTTATATTATTGAATTTATTTAATAAAATATCATTTTAAATGATTTGATAAATGATCTAACATAAATCAATATAGTGAGCAAAACTATGAAATATGCATTAGGCCCAGTGCTTTACTATTGGCCTAAAACCGAAACAGAAGCTTTTTATCATGCGGCAAAAGAAAGTGAAGCCGATATTATTTATATGGGCGAAACAGTTTGTACTAAACGCCGTGAAATGAAAGTCCCTAACTGGCTTGAATTAGCTAAAGAAGTCGCTAAATCAGGTAAACAAGTGGTGCTTTCAACGTTGGCTTTGCTTGAAGCTCCATCTGAATTAAATGAATTAAGATTACTCGTTAATAATGGTGATTTTTTAATTGAAGCCAATGATTTAGCTGCAATTAATATCGCTCAAGAAAATAAATTACCTTTTGTTGCCGGCCCTGCAATTAATTGCTATAACGCATACACGTTAAAATTATTACAAAAACAAGGTATGGTACGTTGGTGTATGCCCGTTGAACTTTCTCGGGATTGGTTAGCAAATGTACTAAATCAATTTGATAGTCTCAATATCGAGCGAAATTTTGACGTTGAAGTTTTCAGTTACGGTTACCTGCCGTTAGCCTATTCAGCTCGTTGTTTTACGGCACGTTCAGAAGATAAACCCAAAGATAAATGCGAAACATGTTGTATCAAATACCCTGTTGGGCGTGAAGTGTTTTCACAAGAACAACAAAAAGTGTTTGTTCTAAATGGGATCCAAACACAAAGCGGTTATTGCTATAATTTAGGTAATCAACTCAAAGAGATGAAAGGATTAGTTGATATTGTTCGTATTTCACCACTTGGGTTGGAAACATTGGATATTGTGAAACAGTTTAAAGCGAACGAAGAAGGATTAAATCCGCTACATATAGAGCATAAACGAGACTGTAATGGGTATTGGAATGGAATTGCAGGACTTGAACTTAACCAGTAAAAAGTTTTCTCATCAAAAGTTTAGAGCTGAATTTCCTGCTCTGAACAATGAAAACGTGTATCTTGATTCAGCCGCAACATCACTCAAGCCCCAAGCGATGATCGATGCGACACTGGAATATTATGCACACAATACTGCAACTGTTAAACGCAGTTTGCACCCTAATGCCTTACAAGTGACTGAAATAATAAATCAAGCTCGGCAAAATGTCGCTGATTGGATTAACGCTCCAACGAGTAGTGAAATTATTTGGACAAGTGGTACGACCGAATCCATTAATCTTATTGCACAAAGCTACGCTCGACCTTTGCTAAAAGCAGGTGATGAGATTATTATCAGTGAATTAGAGCACCATAGCAATTTATTGCCATGGCTAATTGTTGCAGAGCAAACGGGTGCCAAAGTAATAAAATGGTCATCGGTCATTGATGATCTGACTTCACTTCTATCCGAACGCACAAAAATTGTCGCCATTACACAAATGTCCAATGTGACAGGATCTTGTCCGGATTTAGCAGCGATTAGCCAAATCGTTCACCAATATAATGCCATTTTAGTGGTGGATGGTGCTCAAGGTATTGTTCATCATCCCATTGATGTTGATAAACTTAATATTGATTTTTATGCATTTTCAGCGCATAAATTATATGGTCCAACAGGACTCGGTGTATTATATGGTAAACAAATTTTGCTTGAGACTATGCCCGTTTGGCATGGTGGAGGTAAAATGCTAAAAAGTGTCTCTTTCGATCACTTTATACCTGAGCAACATCCGTATAAATTTGAAGCAGGCACACCCAATATCGCCGGAATGCTAGGCTTTAATGCAACGTTTGAATGGCTAAAACGTTGGGATTTTAATCAAGCACAAGTATATACCGAACAATTAGCCGATTATGCAAAATCACAACTTAGTAAACTAACCAATATTCAATTTTACAGTGTAAATAATAGTTCAATCATCACATTTAATATCCACAATATTCATCATAATGATATTGCTATCTTATTAAGTGAACAAAACATTGCAATACGCACTGGTGAACTTTGTGCTCAACCATTAATGCAAAAGCTAGGTTGCCAAGGTGTCATTCGTCTTTCTTTGATGCCTTATAATAACAAACACGATATCGATCGTTTTATAAATGCATTACAACATGCAATACAAATCTTGGATTAATTGTATTATCACCAGCTTTTGTTAACTTTAAATATTTATCATTATGTAAACGACAAATAGGTCTATATTATGCTATCGCAGCAAACATTAACGGAATTATTATTGAAGCAACAAAACTGGCAAGATCGTTATCGGCAAATCATTGCGTTATCAAAACAATTGCCTGATTTTCCAGCCGATTTAAAAACGGATAATAACCAAGTCAATGGTTGTGAAAATCGAGTTTGGCTTACTTTTCAAAAACAAGCTGATGATACTTTTGTTTTTCAAGGTGATAGTGAGGGTCGAATTGTTAAAGGGTTACTCGCAATTTTACTTATCATTGCAAATCATAAAACAGCGAAGCAAATTCATGCTATCGATTTTCAGTTTGAATTAAGTAAACTTAAAATTACCGACGAGCTTAGTCAATCTCGACTAAAAGGATTAGATAAATTAATAGAACGAATTCAATCGGTTAATTAATAAAAACAAAGGGGGGAAATACTGTCCCTCCCTTTTCTGTAAAACTGCTACTTATTTGGATATGTAAACAAAGTAATAACTTTTCTCACACCATTAACTTTACTCGAAACTTCCGCCGCTGTTCTCCCCTCTTCTGGCGAAACAATACCAATCAAAAATACTTCACCATTTTCGGTAACGACTTTAATGTTTCTAGCTTTTGTATTAGAATTTAATACTAATTGTGATTTAACTTTCGTTGTGATCCATGCATCATTGGTAATGGTAGTACCACCAACAGACTCACCAATACGAATCTGATTAAATACTTTTTTCACTCCTTCAACTTCATGAGCAAGATTCTCAGCTTTCATGATTTGTTCGCTATTCGCTTGTCCAGTTAAAAGAATATTACCATCATAAGCACTTGTTGAAATATGGGCACCTATAAAATCAGATGCATTATTTTTTAATTTCATACCCATTCGTGAATTCAACGTTGTATCATCAACTTGTGTCCCTGTTGTGCGAGGATCTGAAGCAACTTTTGCTGTAGCTGTAGCGCCTGCACCAATTACAGCTGCAACACAGCCTTGTAACATTAATATGCTGGACATTAATATTACCGTTAAGGCAATTTTTCTCATTATAACTCCTTTCATTTATAACTAAGTAATATGTAAATAATAACAAAATAAATTGATTTTATTATGCCTTGCACACAGTAATTTTCAAAACAATTTTATTGTTGTTCATAATAATTATTGTTTTTTAAAAAAAACAAACGAAATAAAGAAAAACATACTGACGTCTATTTAAAAAATCTGTTATCTTTATACGTTAAACTATGTATTAATATTTTATAGGCTAATATGGAACAGGATTATATTGATTGGCTATATGGTTTGTCAGCGCCAATGGTAATAATAAATAAAAAATATGGAGCAAGCTATACCTCACCTTTTTTTTATCCTAACGATGATTTTATAGATTTGAAAGAGAGTTGGGAAATAGATTCTCGGGAAACTTTACTTGATTGCGTTTTCACCATGATTGATGATGGACATGCACCATTATTATCTGAATTCTATTCTAAATATTCTCAATTGTCTGAATTTGATTGGCTCAGCTTTTATGAACGTCAAACTGACTATCATAAAGTGATACTTACATTTGTTGAGCAAACATTTCCTATCTGTAATACTGCGGGAATTCGTAGTTGGGATTATGCCCGAATGGCTTATCTTTTACGACTTGGCACGACGAATAAATATGTCACTGAAGAGGAATGTTTGTGGATTTTGCATAGAATTGGGTTACGTTCAACATACTTTTATCATTCTTGGCAACACTACCTTGTTAGTTGGTTTATTGGTTTACAATATTGGAATAATTTACAGATTAAAGACGATTTAGAAAAATTACGCTGTGAATTATCCCGTCCATCTAAAGTAACATCCATGGCAAATTTATATGAAGACAAACAAGCACCCTTTAACCGGTTACCATGGTTTATTGATATTGAAAAATTTGAAAAACCAGAATCATTGACGGAGTATGATTGGTTATGAATGAACATATTTGGCAACTACTCGAAATAGAAAAAACGAATGATACCGTCGCAATACGTCAAGCCTATCGAGCCAAGTTACCCTCCTATCATCCCGAAACAGACCCGATTGGATTTAAAGCTTTACGTGAAGCTTATGAGTTTGCAATACAGTATGCACAGTCAACCGAACAAATGGATGGGCAATCACAACAAGAATCACAAGAGCAAGCAGTCACTCACCCCCTTACAGAAAAACAAATCAAAGAAAATGAAATTTGTACTGCTTATCAAGCACTTTTGAATGATCCAAAAAGGTGTTTTAACGCTGATGAATGGCAAAAATTTATTAGTTCATTTTACGATTACCCAATGGCAATCATTGATTCGGTAAAATGGCGTCTATTAGAAATAAGTTATGAAGCAAGCAATGTATCAAACGCTTGTATCAAACTGTTAGCGGATAATTTGCGTTGGCGCCAACAACTGAAAATACAATCTCCCAATCAATCTGAAAAGTATGATATCTTTTTAAATCATATTGAGAGTGAAGATTTATTTGACTATACCCTGTTACCCACCACAAACAGAGCTCTGCAAGATGCAACGATAAATTATATCGATTATACCAAATGGTTATTTTACGAACGTAGAAGTAGTGATCTTTATGACTTTTTATCACAAGATACCGTCATCTATTTAC
The DNA here is from genome assembly GCF_050589305.1 of Gilliamella sp. G0441. Lineage (NCBI taxonomy): Bacteria > Pseudomonadati > Pseudomonadota > Gammaproteobacteria > Orbales > Orbaceae > Gilliamella > Gilliamella sp. G0441. Next base: position 10,196 of record NZ_JBNRJF010000008.1, read on the forward strand.
CCAATGATAAAAGCTTAATGCTTCAATTTGCTAATTGGCACTGCGTTGCAAGAATACCTAATCAAACCTTATTAGATTATGCGTTGAAATGCATCACTCAAGATGATCAAGATGAACATATCAATATCGAATGGAAATATATTGCAGCAATTCAATATACTATGCTTGATAAAAAACATGAGTCTTTACAGGCTTGGCTTGATCTTTATAACTCAGGTCATTATCAAGAAAAAGCAGCCAGTTGGATAGCGGGCTGGTGCTCACATTATGCTAGTGATTATTTTCCATTGTTAATTATAGCATTGAATAACTCTTATTGTATCGCTGCAGAAACATCAGAAACTTACCTTTACGCAGTTCCTCAGTTAACAGCAACAACGGTTGCACGACTAGCACAAATTGATCCTGATGAGTATTCCCCTGAAATTGCGAGTTTTATCAAATGGTCGTTAAATGTAAGTTGGAATTATCGTCAAATTCTTGCACTGTTGTTACTTGATGACGGTACTAATCGTTTATATCGCTTATATCGTCATGCCATTATGTTACGACATGGTAATCCAACTTTATTACAACAAATTATTGATGAACAGAGTAAAGATGACTTTGAGCATTTTATTCTACAAAATTTACAACGCCAAGCTCAGCAACAATTAACATGGCTAGAACAAATTCCACCCGTCCAGGAGTTTAAAGCTTGGCTGTATGATAGTGATGAAAATACGCCCATTCCAGATAAATTTGATCCTAACTTGAATGGGTACGAACAATACTATGGTCGTTTATGGTTGGATAGATTCGATGCCATTCCGGAGCGTGCCAAAAAACATCTTGATAATTTTTCGCGTTATGCAAATATAGAGATGTTTGACTGGTTTATTTTCTTAGAATCTGAACACTATTACCAGTTTCCAACTCCGCCTGATTCATCGTGTGATAAAAACGTTTATTGGGAGTGGTATCGTCAATTTATTTTAACGATGGCTATAATTAATCACCCCTACGAAACAGCAAAATATCTTCGAAAAGAAAATAATACGTTTAAATTAACCGATGATGATCAAATGCTTCCAGTGATTAATATTTTCAAATATGGAAACTGGCAAAGTAAAACTGAGCTCTATAATTTAATGGATAATAATAGTGGGTTAATCAATAGTATTTTAATCAATTACCCAGATTCAATCGAATCTGATATAGACTATCCTGAAAAAATTGATTTAAAAGATATCGAAAATAAAATCGAACAATTGTGGCAAACCAAATTTGCCAATCAAAACCCTTATTATTTAATGATATTAAATACCATTTTGTTATATAAACCTGAACAAAATCTGAAATTACAACAAACGTTAAATAAAATTGCAGGTGATAATGATGATTTACAAAAAATCGCAAATTCGCTCGAAAAACTGTCGTTATTTCCATCTTCAGTAAATAAAGATAAATATCAACATAATGATCTAACAGCTAGAATAATATATCTTGAAGAATGTTTAGCCAACTACTGTGGTCTAATTGAAGAAGATGATATCGAGATGTTAGAAGGGCTAAAAAATCATTCAGACAATAATATGATATTACGCTTATGTGCCGCCTTACTTTTAGCTAGAAATCGTGAAAATCAAAAACAAGTTGATGCATTATCTCTACCTGAAAATAAATGGTGGCAATTTTGGCGTTTAGATGGACGAACAAATCGTAAAGGATTTTGTAAACAAATTTTTTATAGTCTGTTCATTATTGGTTTTTCTGCCTTATTTCTTGATAGATATTTGTCCGACTCATCAATATATAACGAAGTTTCAAAATTTGCTTATATGATTTCGGGAATAAATATTGTTTTCGCATTAAAACGACGTGCAAATGATAGTTATTTAGGTGAACCAAGTTACTTCATTATTTATACCCTATTTTTACTGATATTAATACCTTTCTGGAAACCTAGTTATAAAAAAAATAACCGATATGGACCGCCTGTGAAGGAATAGATAAACTAGTGTATAAACTTTCCCTTTTATATCAATAATAAAAGGGGAGAAGTTTATAAATACTACTTTGAATAATTATCTATCAAGATCTTTAAGTTCAGACTCAATATCACAACGAAACTCATTAATTTCATCTGGATTTTGACGATTTAATACATCAAGAAATGCTTCAAGATAAGATCCAATTAAATGACGTTCATCACCAAGTGATTGCGCCCATGCACGTTCCAATCTAGCTAATAATGTACGATTTTGCATTTGATCTCGGGGATGAATTTTCAGTGATTTTAAACGTTCATGACTTTCCTGTTTTTGTTGTTCTGTTAACCCTATCGGGCTATGATCGATTACCTTGCCGTGTTGCTTACCTGTTTCAAGTACCACAACATCGACCTCTAATAATCCATTTAAATCATAACTGAAACGAATATCAATCCCTTGTTTTTTTTCCATAGGCGTCAAAGGAACTTCAAACTCATCAATTAACACATTGTTTTCAACACGTGGATTTTCGCCTTGATAAACAGCTATAGAAATCAATTTTTGTTGTGGACGACTAGTATAAAAAGTCTTCACTTTGGAAGTTGGTACAATTGTATTGCGTTCAATAATGGGGGAAAATAAGCCATGAACATTATCCGACGCACTTTCAATACCTAATGTGTAGGGACAAACATCGGTCAAAATAACTTCTTCCACATCTTTATTACGCAATCGACAAGCTGCTTGTACTGCAGCACCTTGTGCCACAATAGTGGTCGGATTAATATGGCGATAAGGTAATTTGCCAAATAATTTGGTAACCAGTTCACGCACAACGCCCAATTGAGACGAACCACCCACTAACACAATATGTTCTAGTTGATTCGGCTTCAACCGAGCGTCACTTAACGCTTGCTCGATCGGTGCTCGAAGGCGATTTAATAATGGCAACCAAATCATTTTAGCTCGATTTTCGTTAAGCTCAAATTGCCACTCTTTATCTTGCCAAAACCAAGTTAAGTGTTGCATCTGTTCGCCGTTTAACTTGCATTTTAACTGTTCAGCTAAATCAAGTAATCTGGCATAATCATCGGCTGAAACATCTTGCTGTTTAATATTCCATTCACTTAAGCAAGCTTTAACAATATCATGAGTAAAATCTTCTCCACCTAAATAATTATCGCCCGCCGAAGCATGGACTTCGATAATTGGCATAGAATATTCAAGTACGGTGACATCAAATGTCCCCCCACCCAAATCAAAAACTAATGTATTACCGGATTGTTCATCATGCAAGCCATATGCCATGGACGCTGCAGTTGGTTCATTAATTAAACGTACCGCGTTTAATCCAGCAAGTTCAGCTGCAAAACGGGTTTGTTTGCGCTGCTCATCATTAAAATAAGCAGGGACAGAAATCACCACATCATGAATGTTTTGTTTTAGAAAAGCTTCAGCATCAGCTTTTAAAGATTTTAGGACAATTGCAGAAAGTTCTGTTGGCGTAAACTTCTTATCGCCTAATTCAAAAACTTTATTCGATCCTAAAAAACGTTTAAATGCTGATGCACTCTGATTGGGATGAGTTGTTAATCGTGATAACGCTGCTCGACCAACTAAAATGGAGCCATCTTCATCAATACTTATTGCTGATGGTGTTACCACTTCTCCAATTGCGTTGGGAATCAGCGTCGGTTTACTATCTTGCCAAACACAAATTAAGCTGTTTGTTGTACCTAAATCAATACCTATTGGGGGATGCATAAATCGTCTATTCTCTTATGTGCTTAAATATTATTAGTTATTAAAAATTTTTAACGCAGTATCATATACTGCGTTACTATTTTAATGACAATTTTGTCTGATTAAAATAATCAGTATACTTTATTGTTTAAAATTGAAGATTAGTATTATGATTTTTAGCATAATAATTAATTATTTTATTTCACCTCAGTAATTTGACTGACTAGAATCCCTTCTTTTAACCTTGTCGTGATACATTCACCCACTTTCACTTGTTGACTATTACAAATTACTACATCATGTTGGTTAGTAGTAATTGAATAACCTCGCTCCAACGTTGCCAGCGGACTTAAATTATTAAGTTGTGAGGTTTGTAAAACAAATTGATGTTGCGACATTGCTAATTTTTGTTTAATCATATTAATCAGTTGCTGTTGCTTTTGATATAATGTCTGACCATAAAACGTGATGTGATATTCTGGCGAAACACTCAATAATTTTCTATCTAATCGATTATATTGATTAGTAAGTTTAAGCAAATGTTGCTGAATATTTTCATATAACGCGTGTCGATAAGTAATGAGTCGATTTAATTGTTGAGATAGCTTTGCTTGGGGATGTTCCGCCTGAAGTCGATGAAACCATGTATTCAATATTTCGCGTTGTCTTGTTAAGTAATAATCCATCGCCATCGATAAATGTTGTTCTTGTATCTGAATTCGCCGAATCTGTTCTTTATTGTCATGACTAACAAGCTCTGCGGCAGCGGAAGGCGTCGCTGCTCTCACATCAGCAACAAAATCAGCTATTGTGAAGTCAATTTCATGTCCAACTGCACTTACAATAGGTAGTTGACTAGCAAATATCGCTCTTGCAACCACTTCTTCATTGAATGACCAAAGATCTTCAAGCGATCCACCGCCTCGCCCGACAATCAACACATCACACTCTTGACGTGCATTTGCTATTTGGATCATCTTGGCTATTTGACCAGCAGCTTCTGTACCTTGAACTTGGGTCGGATAAATGATTAGCTGTAAACTGGGATCCCGGCGTTTTAAAATCTGACAAATATCATGCAATGCCGCCCCAGTTGCTGAGGTAATAATACCAACAGTACGAATATTTTCTGGTAAACTTTTTTTATAGATAGGATCAAAGAGTCCTTCATCAGATAGTTTTTGTTTTAATTGCTCAAATTTTTGTTGCAGTAATCCTGCACCAGCCGGTTGCATTTTATCAATGACTAATTGATATTCTCCACGAGCTTCGTACAATGTCACCATCGCTCGAACTAAAGCTTGTTGCCCATTTTGTGGTGTAAACCCCGTTCGAAAATTACTATTTCGAAACATCGCACAACGCACTTGGGCAGCATCATCTTTAAGCGTAAAATACCAATGCCCTGAAGATGGACGAGAAAAATTCGAAATTTCGCCAACTAACCAAATTTGACCAATCGCATCAGAAAGTAGATCTTTGACCATTTGATTAAGATCTTTTACCGATAAAATCGAATTATTCAACATGTACTCATCCTTCTTAATGATACTAAAAATTTATGTTAAATCGAATTCTGCCCAAATTGGTGCATGATCAGACGGTTTGTCCATGGCTCGAATATCATAATCAATGCCAGTTTGCTGACAATAGGATAATAATTTTTGACTGGCTAAAATTAAATCGATGCGCAGTCCAGTAAAGGTATCAAAACCTTTAGATCGATAATCAAACCATGAATAGTCTTGCTCGGTTGGATGTGCATGACGATAAGTATCGATAAAGCCTAATGACATTAAATTACTCATCCACTCCCGCTCTTCGGGTAAAAATGAACATTTACCAGTTCGTAACCAACGTTTACGACTATCATCAGAAATACCGATATCTAAATCGGTTGGGCAAATATTCATATCTCCCATTATCAAGGATAACTGATTACTCAATTGATGTTGGCGTAAATAATCAATCAAATCATGATAAAACTTACGTTTGGCAGGATATTTAACTTCATGATGCATACTTTCACCCTGCGGAAAATAGCCATTTATCACGGTTAAATTTCCTTGGTTGGTCGGTAACTCTGCCATAATTAAACGGCACTGAGCATCATCACTATCGGTTGGAAAGCCACACTGCACTGATATTGGTTTTTGTTTGGTTAATAACGCAACACCATAATGCCCTTTTTGACCATGATAATGTAAGTGATAACCAAATTGTGCTAACTCTTCGACAGGAAATTGATCATTGTGAACTTTGGTTTCTTGTAAACCAATAATGTCGGGCTGATGTTTATCAATAATTGCGGCTAACTGATGAATGCGTGCACGCAGGCTATTAATATTAAATGAGATAACTTTCATGATAAATTTATTATATTCGATTTGATGTTTAGATTTAACCATGCTATCAAAAATACGATATACTGTTAAGCTATTACAGTAAAAGCTACCATTTGTGATAAAGGAATCACCGAATATGACAACGGAATTACTTAAACTACGCGATAAAATTGATGAGGTCGATAAATCAATCTTATCACTCATTACTCAGCGATTAGCCTTAGTCGAAGAAGTTGGCGAAGTAAAAAGCAAATATGGTATTCCAATTTATGATCCTAAGCGTGAAGCTGAGATGTTAGCGAAAAGACGGCAAGAGGCAGAAAATTTAGGTATTTCTCCGGCGCTAATCGAAGATATATTACGGCGACTAATGCGAGAGTCTTATATTAGTGAAAACGACAAAGGTTTTAAAAAAGTTTATAAAGGCCGAGGGTCAATTGTTATTATCGGTGGCAATGGACAAATGGGGCGATTATTTGCTCGATTATTTACGCTTTCAGGTTATGAGGTAAAAACATTAGGCTCAAAAACTATGCATCAAGCCTCGCAGATAGTTGCCGATGCCGCTGCAGTTATTGTGACCGTACCAATAAATAAAACCTGTCAAATCATTCAACAATTACCTACTCTACCTAAAAATTGTATATTAACCGATTTTACATCTATCAAAGTAAAACCGCTTCAAGCCATGTTAGAAAAACATCCAGGCCCTGTCGTTGGCTTACACCCTATGTTTGGTCCTGATGTGCCTAATTTAGCGAAACAAATTATAGTGTATTGTGAAGGAAGAGAGCCAGAAAAATACCAATGGTTTATCGATCAAATGCGAATTTGGGGGGCAAACTTATGTGCTATAAGTGCCAAAGAGCATGACAAATGCATGTCATTTATCCAAGCATTACGCCATTTCACCTCTTTTTCCTATGGGGTTAATTTACAACGCGAGCAAGCAGATTTAGAACAATTAATTGCGTTATCTTCACCTATATATCGCCTTGAATTAATGATGGTCGGAAGGCTATTTGCTCAAGACCCTGAACTTTATGCCGATATTATTATGGCATCAGACGATAATATTGAATTGATTAAACGTTATTATCATTGTTTTGGGCAAATGGTCAACTTGATTGAGCAACGCGACAAAGGTAAATTTGTTGAGAATTTTAATCAAGTTACAAAATGGTTTGGTCCTTATGCACAACGCTTTATCAAAGAAAGCCAAGTTTTATTAAAATTTGCCAATGACAACAGAGAATAGTTTTAAATTTAAACATACATATTATCTTCACTATTTATACAAGATAAAAACGAAATTTATGCAATAAAATACTAACAGATTTATCAAGAGTTAGACCTTAATATGAGGAAATAAGATGTCTGAACGAAAATATTTTGGTACGGATGGTATTCGAGGTAAAGTTGGGCAATACCCTATTACTCCGGATTTTGCTCTTAAATTAGGCTGGGCTGCTGGGCGGATATTAGCTAAAGACGGCGTGAAAAAAGTCTTAATTGGTAAAGATACACGGATATCAGGCTACATGCTTGAATCAGCACTTGAAGCAGGATTCGCGTCTGCCGGTGTTGCGGCTGCCTTTACAGGCCCAATGCCAACGCCTGCTATCGCATACTTAACTCGAACTTTTCGAGCTGATGCGGGTGTTGTCATTTCTGCTTCACACAACCCTTTCTATGATAATGGTATTAAATTTTTTTCTACCGAAGGGAAAAAACTTGCAGATTCAATTGAATTAGAAATTGAAGCAGAATTAGAAAAAAATATAGATTGTGTCGAATCAAAACAATTAGGACGTGCGAGCCGTATTACGGATGCTGCAGGCCGTTATATCGAATTTTGTAAAAGCACCTTTGATCATGAGCTAAGTCTATCGGGTCTGAAAATTGTAGTCGATTGTGCGAATGGCGCAACCTACCATATTGCGCCAAAAGTATTGCGTGAGCTAGGCGCAAAAGTCATCAAAATTGGCTGTGAACCTGACGGTGTAAATATTAATGAAAATTGTGGTGCTACTGATGTCAGAGCATTGTCAAAACGAGTTATTGATGAACAAGCAGATTTAGGTTTTGCATTAGACGGGGATGGTGATCGCATTATAATGGTTGACCATGAAGGTCGAAAAATTGATGGCGATCAGATTATTTATATCATTGCTCGCGAAGCACTCAGACAAGGTCAACTACAAGGTGGTGTTGTTGGTACATTGATGAGCAATATGGGACTTGAAATAGCACTAAAAAACCTTGGCATACCTTTTGTTCGTGCTAAAGTTGGTGACCGTTATGTCCTTGAAAAACTTATTGAGAAGAAATGGCGTTTAGGGGCTGAAAACTCAGGTCATGTTTTGCTATTAGACAAAACAACAACTGGCGATGGAATTATTGCTGGTCTACAAGTTTTAAGTGCTATGGTTCGCAACGATATGTCATTAGCTGACTTATGTAGTGGAATGACGATGCTACCTCAAATATTAATTAATGTTCGTACATCAGGTGAAAACGATCCACTAAACGATTCAACGGTAAAATCAGTTATTGAGAGCGCAGAAAAAAAACTGGCGGAAAATGGCCGAGTGTTAATACGAAAATCAGGGACTGAACCACTAATACGAGTAATGGTAGAAGGAATTGATGAATCAGTGGTGGTAAAATTAGCCGAACAGATTGCACAAGCTATTAAAGCTAAAAAATAAAATTTTTAATGTGATATAGTAAAGATATTATTAAAAATAATTTATTAATAAACATATTAATAACAAACAGCATTCTTTACATAAAATTATTTAAATTCATGCAAATTATTTGTTTTTTTAATAATTTCTTGACTTTATATAGGTAATTGAGTTTAAATTAGTAGCTTAGGGTTATTACAGCGATTGTCTATACCTTTTAATATAGACAAAACATTGTAATATGTTTTTATTTTTAGGAATAAGTAAGAAGGTTATATGGCAGTTTCCTCTCCGGCTTCGCCACAAGCTTATATCAAGCACCATCTTGAAAACTTACAAATAGGTTCAGGATTTTGGACCTTTAATCTCGATTCATTATTTTTTTCAATTTTAATGGGTTTTGTTTTCTTATGGATTTTTCATCGTGTTGCCAGAAAAGCAACAAGTGGAGTACCAGGTAAATTACAGTGTGCTGTCGAGATGATTTTTGAATTTGTTAATAATACTGTCAAAGACATGTTCACTGGTCAAAATAAACTCATTGCGCCATTAGCGTTAACTGTGTTTATTTGGATTTTCTTAATGAACTTATTGGATTTAATCCCTGTTGATTTTCTTCCTTACGCAGGCCAATATCTTGGTCTATCCCATTTAAGAGTAGTGCCAACTGCAGATGTCAGCATTACTATGTCAATGGCTTTAGGCGTATTTATCTTAATTATCTTCTATTCTATCAAGTACAAAGGAATTTCAGGATTTATTAAAGATTACACCCTTCATCCATTCAATCATTGGGCTTTAGCACCAATTAATTTAGTTCTTGAACTTGTTGGCCTATTAGCTAAACCACTATCTTTAGGCCTACGACTTTTTGGTAATATGTATGCTGGTGAGCTTATTTTTATCTTAATTGCGGCGTTAATACCTTGGTGGTCACAATGGGTATTATCCTTACCGTGGGCCATCTTCCATATTTTAATTATTACATTACAAGCTTTTATTTTTATGGTGTTGACGATCGTTTATTTAGCAATGGCATCGGCAACAGAAGAACATTAATTTCAATATTTTTTATATTAAACTGGAGTATATAATGGAAATTTTATATGTAGCCGCAGGCATAATGATGGGATTAGCTGCTGTAGGTGGCGCAATCGGTATCGGTATATTAGGTGGAAAATTCTTAGAAGGGGCAGCTCGCCAACCGGAATTAATCCCTATGTTACGAACTCAATTTTTCATTGTTATGGGGCTAGTGGATGCGATCCCAATGATTTGTGTGGGTATTGCGCTTTATATCATCTTTGCTGTAGCCGGCTAATAAAAATTTAAGAGGAATCGTCTCATGAATATGAACGCAACTCTCCTCGGCCAAGCAATAACATTTGTATTGTTTGTTTGGTTCTGTATGAAGTTTGTTTGGCCTCCTGTTATCGCTGCGATTGAAAAACGTCAAAAAGAGATAGCTGATGGACTTGCTTCAGCAGAAACAGCAAAAAAAGATTTGGAATTAGCCAAAGCAAATACATCTGACTTAATGCAACAGGCTAAGGTTGAGGCTAATGCAATTATAGAGCAAGCCAATAAACGCAAAGCAATTATTCTTGAAGAAGCACAACAAGAAGCAATTCGAGAAAAAGAACGAATTGTTGCGCAAGGATTTGCTGAAGTAGAGGCTGAACGTAAACGAGCTAGAGAAGAGCTTAAACAACAAGTCGCTACACTTGCTATTGCTGGTGCAGAAAAAATTATTGAACGCTCTGTTAATGAAGCCGCAAATAGCGACATCATTGATAAACTCGTAGCTGAATTATAAGGAGACTAGAGCAATGGCAGACTTAATTACAATTGCTCGCCCTTATGCTAAAGCTGCTTTTGAGTTTGCGGTAGAAAAAAATAACATCGAAACTTGGCATAAAATGTTAGTGTTAACATCTGAAGTTAGTCAAAACGAGCAAATTCGCAGTATTTTGACATCTGACATGAAAGCCGATTCGGTTGCTAATTTACTCATCAATATCTGTCAAGATGTATTAGATGAGTTTAGTACTAATTTTATTAAGATTATGTCTGAAAACAAACGGTTATCACTTCTTCCCGAAGTGCTTACACTGTTTGAACAATATTGTTCAGAAAGAGAAGCGCAAGCAGATGTCGATGTCATTTCGGCACAAGCACTGTCTAACGAACAACTTGATAAGATTTCTATCGCTGTCGAAAAACGTTTATCACGAAAAGTAAAACTAAAATGTCATATTGATCCATCGCTCATTTCTGGTTTTATTATTCGTACGGGCGATATGGTTATTGATAGTAGTATCAGAGGGCGTTTAACAAGATTAAATGACGCTCTACAGTCTTAAGGGGACTGATAATGCAGCTAAATTCAACTGAAATAAGTGAACTAATTAAAGAGCGTATTGCTCAGTTCAATATTGTGAGTAACGCTCACAATGAAGGAACCATCATATCGGTAAGTGATGGTATCCTTCGAATCCACGGATTAACCGATGTCATGCAAGGTGAAATGATTTCACTACCCGGAAATCGTTACGCAATGGCGTTAAACCTTGAAAGAGATTCTGTCGGTGCAGTCGTTATGGGACCATACGAAGATCTATCCGAAGGGATGAAAGTACAATGTACTGGTCGTATTTTAGAAGTACCTGTCGGCGATGGTCTATTAGGTCGGGTTATTAATACCCTTGGTGAACCAATCGACGGTAAAGGTTCAATTCAAAATGATGGTTTTTCTCCTGTTGAAGTCGTCGCACCTGGTGTTATCGACCGTCAATCGGTTGACCAAGCATTACAAACCGGTTATAAAGCCGTTGACTCAATGATTCCTATCGGACGTGGTCAACGTGAACTTATCATCGGTGACCGACAAACCGGTAAAACCGCATTAGCAATCGATGCAATTATTAACCAACGTAACTCAGGTGTTAAATGTATCTATGTTGCCATTGGTCAAAAACAATCAACCATTGCCAACGTTGTACGTAAACTTGAAGAACATGGTGCACTAAAAAATACCATTGTTGTTGTTGCATCCGCTTCTGAATCAGCGGCATTACAATACTTAGCGCCGTACGCAGGTTGTGCAATGGGCGAGTACTTCCGTGATCGTGGTCAAGATGCATTAATTGTTTATGATGATTTATCTAAACAAGCGGTTGCTTACCGTCAAATTTCATTGTTACTTCGTCGTCCACCTGGGCGTGAAGCTTATCCGGGTGATGTATTCTATTTACATTCTCGCCTACTTGAACGTGCAGCACGTGTTAACGAAGCGTATGTTGAAGAGTTCACCAAAGGTGAAGTGAAAGGTAAAACAGGTTCATTAACGGCTCTACCGATTATTGAAACCCAAGCTGGTGACGTTTCAGCGTTCGTACCAACTAACGTAATTTCAATTACTGATGGTCAGATATTCTTAGAAACCAGCTTGTTTAACTCTGGTATCCGTCCTGCGGTTAACCCGGGTATTTCGGTTTCTCGTGTAGGTGGTGCTGCACAAACTAAGATAATGAAAAAATTATCTGGTGGTATTCGTACAGCCCTTGCACAATATCGTGAATTAGCGGCGTTTTCTCAGTTTGCATCTGATTTAGATGAAGCAACAAGAAACCAATTAAGTCATGGTGAAAAAGTAACTGAATTATTGAAACAAAAGCAATACTCACCAATGACAGTTGCTGAACAATCAATTGTTCTTTATGCAGCAGAGCGTGGTTATCTTGAAGATGTTGAACTCGCTAAGGTTTTACCATTTGAAGCAGCACTACTAGCTTATGCGCATAGTCAATATGCCGATTTTGTTAAACAGATTGACGAGACAGGCAATTACAATGATGAGATTGAAAGTAAGTTAAAAGCAATGCTTGATAGCTTTAAATCAACTCAAACTTGGTAAGGGTGAGGTAACAAATGGCTAATGCAAAAGAGATCAGAACGAAAATTGCCAGTATCCAAAGTACGCAAAAGATCACAAAAGCAATGGAAATGGTTGCCAATTCCAAAATGCGTAAAACGCAAGATAGAATGGCATCTTCTCGTCCATATGCCGAAATGATTCGTGAAGTAATTGGACATTTAGCGTTAGCTCAAATAGGTGCCAAACATCCTTATTTAGAAGAAAGGGATGTAAAACGAGTTGGTTATCTTATTATTTCAACCGATCGTGGTTTATGTGGTGGTTTAAATATCAATCTTTTTAAAACTGTCGTTGCTGATATGTCAGCATGGCAGGAAAAAGGTGTAGAAGCAGATGTCGCATTAATTGGTTCACGAGGGGTTTCGTTTTTCTCATCAGTAAAAACAAACATTTTAACCCAAGTGACTAATTTAGGTGATGAACCAGAATTATCTGATTTGATAGGTCCAGTAAAAACGATGCTTGAGTCGTATGACAATGGGAAAATTGATAGATTATATATCGCAACGAATAGATTTATTAATACCATGTCGCAAAAACCGACTATTCAGCAATTATTACCATTACCACATTCAGAAGATAAAAAACTCACTGCTTCAACATGGGATTATATTTATGAGCCTGATGCTAAATCGCTTTTAGATGTGATTTTACGTCGTTATATTGAATCACAGGTTTATCAAGCTGTGGTAGAAAATCTAGCGAGTGAACAAGCAGCAAGAATGGTGGCCATGAAAGCAGCAACCGATAATGGTGCAAATTTAATCAATGAATTACAGATTGTGTATAACAAAGCACGTCAAGGTGCGATTACCAATGAATTGATTGATATTGTATCGGGCGCAGCTGCTGTTTCAGGTTAATGCTAAATATATTGGCTTATAGTTAAGAAAAAGACGTAGAGGAATAAAAATGGCTACTGGAAAGATTGTCCAGATCATCGGTGCGGTGGTTGATGTCGAATTCCCAGAAGATGCAGTACCAAAGGTATATGATGCATTAGAAGTGGAAACTGGCGCCGAAAAATTAGTTCTGGAAGTTCAGCAACAATTAGGTGGTGGCGTTGTTTGTTGTATCGCAATGGGATCATCTGATGGTTTAAGACGTGGACTTAAAGTCGTCAACACAGGGCACGGCATTGAAGTACCGGTAGGTACTAAAACACTAGGTCGTATTATGAACGTACTTGGTGATCCTGTTGATAAAGCAGGTCCAATTGGCGAAGAAGAGCGCTGGGCTATTCACCGTGCAGCGCCAACCTATGAAGAACTGGCTAACTCAACTGAGTTACTTGAAACCGGTATTAAAGTTATCGACTTAATTTGTCCATTTGCAAAAGGGGGCAAAGTCGGTCTTTTCGGTGGTGCAGGTGTAGGTAAAACCGTTAACATGATGGAGTTAATCCGTAACATCGCTATCGAACATTCTGGATACTCTGTATTTACAGGTGTTGGTGAGCGTACTCGTGAGGGTAATGACTTTTATCATGAAATGAAAGAATCAAACGTACTTGATAAAGTATCGCTTGTTTATGGTCAGATGAATGAGCCACCTGGAAACCGTTTGCGCGTAGCGTTGACAGGATTAACAATGGCTGAAAAATTCCGTGATGAAGGTAAAGACGTACTCTTATTTATCGATAATATTTATCGTTATACCTTAGCCGGAACAGAAGTATCGGCACTATTGGGTCGTATGCCATCAGCAGTAGGTTATCAACCAACATTAGCCGAAGAAATGGGTATCCTTCAAGAACGTATTACATCGACTAAAACTGGTTCAATTACATCAATTCAAGCCGTATACGTACCAGCCGATGACTTGACAGACCCATCACCAGCGACAACCTTTGCTCACTTAGATGCAACAATCGTATTAAGTCGTCAAATCGCTTCATTAGGTATCTATCCTGCGGTTGATCCACTTGATTCAACCAGTCGTCAATTAGATCCATTGGTTGTTGGTCAAGAACACTATGATTGTGCACGAGGCGTGCAATCAATTTTACAACGTTATCAAGAATTAAAAGATATTATCGCTATTCTTGGTATGGATGAGTTATCAGAAGACGATAAATTGACCGTGGCTCGTGCACGTAAAATTCAACGCTTCTTATCTCAACCATTCTTCGTTGCCGAAGTGTTCACTGGCTCACCGGGTAAATATGTGCCATTAAAAGATACAATCAGTGCTTTTAAAGGTATCATGAATGGTGATTATGATCACATTCCTGAACAAGCATTCTATATGGTTGGTTCAATCGATGAAGCGATTGAAAAAGCGAAATCTCTGTAAGAGATTCATTGAACGGAGATAGTATTATGGCACTAACTTCCTATCAATTAGAAGTTGTTAGTGCTGAATCTCACCTATTTTCGGGTGATGTTCAGCGAATCAGAGTCACAGGTATTGAAGGTGAACTCGGTATTTACCCGGGTCATACGCCACTGCTTACTACCATTAAACCAGGTATGGTGGGTATTGTGAAACCCAATGGTGAAGAAGAATTTATCTACCTATCGGGTGGTATATTAGAAGTTCAACCTAATATAGTAACAATCTTAGCTGATACGGCTATTCGAGGCGAAGATTTAGATGAAGCCAGAGCACAAGAAGCAGTCAGACGTGCCCAAGAACATATTAATCACCCAAGTGATGATATGTCATTTGCACAAGCCTCTGCTGAATTGTCAAAAGCTTTAGCTAAAATGCGTGTTATCGAATTAACACGTCGTATTGGACAATAATTTTGTTATTAAAATCAAAAAGGTTACCAAAGCAAATTTAGTAACCTTTTTATTTTGTTATAGCATTACTTTCATTAATCTGTAAATCATAAATCACTATACCTAAAAATTCACATAGCGAAAAATGATAATCCGCGCTATTTTAATAATGTTGCCTTACTCATTTTGAATTTGTGATTCATAGGTATTTCATCTCTTATTGGATGCTTACTCTATTTATAGTTGACATCCCATTTGAATATCGCAACGTTGATAAGGTGATGCGATACCTTTAATTTCAGTAAATCCCAATTTACGATAAAGCTTTATTGCTGGCGCTAATATAGTATTACTTTCTAAATAAATTTTTTTTGCACCTAATTTTTTAGCCTGATTTAATGCTGTTTGTCCTAAATGATAACCTATTTTATTACCTTGTGCTTGAGGTGAAACAGCCATTTTTGCCAATTCAAAATCATATTCGCTATCATGCATTTTAATTAATGCACAACTGCCTACAGGTTGATCATCTATTAAAGCAATAAAAATATATCCACCTCGATCTAAAATATATTCTTGGGGATTGTCTAATGCTTTATAATCGGAATCTTCCATCACAAAATACGTTTGAATCCATTGTTCATTAATCAATTTAAATGCCGATTGATAACAGGCTTGATATGGAACGATACGAAACATTATTTCCCCCAAATTTAATTTGTTAGTGAATTGATATTATACTATTAACTCTTTATATATAATAAAAATAATAAATATTTAATTTTAAGAGTACAATTGACATCTCTTGCCAAAGTTAATTTTTGATTCCGATAAATAATCGAAGTTAACGACATAAATATTTGAATAGTAAAAAACGCATTCAAACGCACTACAGATACATAATCGAATATTTATAATAATAGGATACTGGATTTATTATTCGCTATCAGCGATAATTTTAGTAACTTTTTCGACATAAAAGCGACTATGTTTACCGTTTATCATTCAAATCAAGTCGATCTGCTCAAATCATTGGTGAGTGAATTGATGCAAAGACAACCATTAGAAAATGTGTTCATGCCCGATATGGTGATCGTGCAAAGCCAAGGCATGGCGCAATGGTTGCAGATCGAGCTTGCAGATGCACTCGGTATTGTGGCAAACATTGCTTTTCCTTATCCAACTCAGTTTATCTGGCAAGTTTATCAAGCTTTATTACCCGATTCGCCAATTGAAAACAGTTTTAATCCTGAAGCCATGACTTGGCGTCTATTTTATTTGCTGCCTCAACTCATTGATAAGCAGGAATTTAGCGCACTCAAACATTATCTCAATATAGATAAAACAGAAAGAAAGTTATATCAACTGGCAACACGTATTGCTCGTTTATACGATCAGTACTTAGTTTATCGCCCTGACTGGCTAGCAAAATGGGAATCGAATAAAACCGTGGTCGAATTAAATCATCATCCCGATGAAATTTGGCAAGCGGAGCTGTGGAGACAATTAATAGCCATTAGTCAGCCGTATCACCGTGCAAATATCTACCAGCAAATGCTTGATATCCTACTGGATGACCATTTTGATAAAAAACGGTTAAATACGTTACCCGACCGTATTTTTATTTTTGGTATTACTTCCCTTCCACCCATTTATCTTTCGCTACTCTCAGCACTTGGAAAACATATCGATGTACATTTAATGTTTAACAATCCTTGCAAATGGTATTGGGGAGATATTGTCGAAAAACAGCTAACTGACATACAAAATACACCCGATAAAACTCCAAATCCACTCTTAACGTCATGGGGAAAACTAGGTCGGGATTGTCTGTTTTTATTACAGGAATTCCAAAACAAACAAGATATTGATGTGTTTGCTGATCACGATCGCACTTGTTTATTACATGCTATTCAGCAAGATATACTGGAGCTATATCCGTCAGATAAAACTGCACTTCACATTGACTCAACCGATAAATCAATTTCGTTTCATGCATGCCATAGCGAACAGCGTGAGGTCGAAGTACTCTATGACTATTTACTATCTGTCTTTGATGCTGATCCAACCATAGAGTTACGTGATTGCATTGTGATGGTTTCAGATATTGATAAATACATCCCTTATATTCGTGCCGTTTTTGATAATGCTGAAGGTCAACGTTATCTACCTTTCACTATTTCCGATCAGAAAGCTCGAAATATTGATCCCATTGTGCAAGCATTTTTTGCGATTTTAAATTTTCCTCAAAGTCGATTTACGGCAGAAGAGTTGTTTAATTTACTGGAGATACCAGCAATTTCGGAAAAATTTTCGATCAATGAATCACAATTAACGCTTTTAAGGACATGGATCATTGAATCGGGTATTCGTTTTGGTCTTGAAAATGCCCATAGTTGGTTATTTGGACTTGAACGTTTGTTGCTTGGTTATACGATGAGCAGTGAGCAAGGAAGCTGGCAGCAAATACTCCCGTATGATGGTGCGACTGGTTTGGATGCTGAACTTATTGGTCAATTAGCTGAATTTATTAGTATAGTCCGTAAATGGTCAACATTGTTAAGTCAAGCCAAACCATTAGTTGAATGGCAAAGTTGTTGCCTTGAATTACTCAATGATTTTTTTATTAGTAATGAACAACGTGAATCTATTTTATTGATGATTCAAGATGAGTGGCAAAAGCTGATTGACAGTGGATTGTTAGCAAATTTTGCGGATAACATATCGATGACTATTTTACATGATGCGATGCAATCACGTTTAGAACAAAATCATTTAGCTCATCGCTTTTTAGTGGGCAAAATCAATTTTTGTACTATGATGCCAATGCGTTCGATTCCCTTTAAAGTGGTATGTTTATTAGGTATGAACGATGGTGATTATCCTAGAACATCGCTACCGCTTGATTTTGATTTGATTGCTCAGTACCCAAGACGAGGGGATCGAAGTCGTCGCACAGATGATCGATATCTCTTTTTAGAAGCAATTTTATCGGCTCAAAAACAACTCTACATGAGTTATATTGGGCGAGAAATTAAAGATAATACTGAACGTTATCCGTCAGTATTAATTGATGAGTTATGGGATTATATCGTTCAATACTATGATAATACCAAAGATAATACAAACGGTTTCGATAATTTACGTGTCATCCATACGCGCACACCATTTAATCCTCAAAATTATTTAAATCCGCCTAAAAGCTATGCCAATGAATGGCTACCGGCAGCACAACAGCAAGGTGAAAGTCAATCCTTCATTAGTGATATTTCGGCGATGACGATTGATAACATTAGTCTTGATGAATTAAAACGATTCTATCAACACTCCATACGATTTTTTTTACAAAAACGATTCAATTTCTATATTAATTATCTTGATGATACTTTACCGGATGCTGAAAATTTTAATCTGGATAATTTTGAACGATACCAGCTTAATGTAAAAATTTTAAATCAATTGATTGATCACACTATCCAAGAATCAGATTTGTATCATCGATTAGCATTAACCGGCGAGTTACCAGACGGCGCCTTTGGTCAGATTATTTATGATGAACAAAATGAATCCATGCAATCGTTAGCGAATAAAATCTGCCAAGAACGCCTGATACAAACTGCCGAAGAGGTCAATTTAACCCTTTTTGCTAATGGACAACATTACATACTGCAAGGCTGGTTAACCCATGTTCAAGAGGATGGAATTTTAACATGGCGACCATCGAAACTTTCGATCCGTGATGGCATGACATTATGGATCGATCATCTTATTTATTGCATCTCCAATCCTGAAAACACGAATAGCTATAGTCGCATCTATGGTCGGGAAGAGAGTGAATGGCGTTTCGAATATTTAAACCCTGAGCAAGCACAAATTATTTTAACAACTTTAATCGAAGGCTATTTGCAAGGTATTAATCAACCGTTACTCTTCCCAATTCAAAGTGCATGGAATTGGTTAGTATCCGCGTATAATTCTAAAACAAATGAGATTGAAATCAGTCAAAAAGCTATCAATCAACTTAAAAACACTTGGCAAGGAGGGGGATTCAATTCAGCAGAATGTGATAATTATTATGCCCGATTATATCCTGAATTAACCAATCCACTTATTGAGCAGATTATTTATTCGGCTCGACAATTTTTATTACCCATTTTATTACATCAAGAAAAGGTAAAATAGGAGGCATTATGTTTATTGATACACATTGTCATTTTGATTTTCCGATTTTTACCGCAGATATCACTAATTCTATCGACAAAATACAGCAAGCAAAAATTGATGCGCTCATTGTGCCAGCTGTCTCTGCGAATCATTTTCATACAATATTACACCTTGCCGAACAATATAATGAAGTTTATGCAGCGCTTGGTTTACATCCCATTTATCAACACACAGAATCAGATTTAGAAAAATTATCCGATATTATTAATAAAAACCCCAAAAAATTAGTAGCAATGGGCGAAATTGGTCTGGATAAATACAATCTTACCGTTGATTGGCAACAACAACTATTTTATTTTCGTTCCCAGCTTACCTTGGCTAAAAAATATGATTTACCCGTTTTGATTCATTCTCGTAAAACGCATGACATTATGTATCACGAACTTCATCAAGCAAATTTACCTTGTCGGGGTGTCATACATGGATTTTCAGGCAGTTATCAACAAGCGATGCAATTTGTGAAACTCGGTTATTATATTGGTGTCGGGGGAGTGATAAGTTACTCACGCGCTAATAAAACTCGCCAAACCATTGCCCAACTGCCTTTAGAAAGTCTTGTACTTGAAACCGACGCCCCCGATATGCCATTAAGTGGTCGACAAGGTCAAATTAATCGTCCAGAATATCTCATTGAAATATTTCATGTTTTAAGTCAGTTACGCAAAGAACCTCAACCAGAAATACTTCGTACAATCTTATCTAATACCTTAACGTTATTTAGTCGAATCAATCAAAAAGCATTGAAGCATTGATTATAAATAGCTTTATAATTATATGTGGATTATCACCGTCAAACATTAGCGATACAAGGCCGGTTTTTTTGACTGCTTAAAATCGTTTTTTAAACTTTGCGATTGTGTCTCTTACCGGCGTAATTTCATTATGAATATTACACAATGCGTAATCGTTATCTATTACTTGCCAATTATTGATGAGATAGACCAATCAAATCCAAACAGACGAGTATCACCAATTCACTGTAAAGAAAACTTAAATAAATTATGCTTTCTGGTTTATTTCATCGACGACAAAGTCGTTTCGAGGTAATATGAGATAAATTGTCTTCTATCATCTTATTGATAGCCTTAAAACTATCATCGCAACAATAATAGGTAATTACTATAATGAGCAATGATATTCAATTATCCCCTATGGTATATCGAATGTTGCCGTGGATTGCGGCAGTCGCATTTTTAATGCAATCACTCGATACATCAATTTTAAATACGGCACTCCCCTCGATTGCTAAAGATCTCCATGAATCCCCCTTAAATATGCAATCAGCGGTAATCTGTTATGCATTAACTTTAGCATTGTTTATTCCGATTAGTGGTTTATTGTCCGATCGCTTTGGAACAAAAAATGTTTTTGTGACTGCCGTGTTTCTTTTTACAGCGGGATCGCTGTCTTGTGCCCTATCAAATACTCTTATTTTTATGGATATTTCGAGGGTTATACAAGGTATTGGCGGTTCAATGATGGTACCTGTTTCCAGATTAGTCTTAATTAAATCTTATCGGCGTAATGAATTTTTATCAGCGCTAAATACCTCATCCATTTTAGGACTGGTAGGCCCTGTAATTGGCCCTGTTCTTGGCGGATATTTAGCTGAAATGATTAGTTGGCATTGGGTATTTTTAATCAATATCCCTGTTGGTATTGCCGGGATCATTATTGCTTGGAAATATATGCCAAACCTTAAAGGTGAACGCATCTATTTTGATTTTTGGGGCTTTGTTATTATTGCCATAACATTTATTAGTGCCACGTTAAGTTTGGAGCTGCTAAGTGAGGGACAAAGTAGTTATATTTCACTATTTTTGGCAATAATAAGTTTAATCTTTCTGTTTGGTTACCGATTCTACGCTCAAAAAGCAACCACCCCTCTATTCCCATTATCTTTATTTAGTATTCGCACTTTTAAAATCGGTATTATCGGTAATTTGATTAGTCGATTAGGTATTTCAGGGGTTCCTTTTTTAATTCCATTACTATTACAAGTTGGCTTTGGTTATTCAGCAATTGAAGCAGGAATGATATTAATTCCTATGGCGTTAGCTTCAATGGCAATTAAATCGTTTATTCCTACAATTTTAGCTAAATTAGGGTATCGAAACGTCTTGATTGGCAATACTATATTGGCTGGAACGTTCATTTTATTAATGTCACAATTAAGTTTATCCACCCCGATCATCCTGATGTGTCTATTACTTTTTTGCATTGGTTGTACCAATTCATTACAATTTACGGCAATGAACAGTATCACTTTAGCTGATTTACAAGGTGAAACAACCAGTAGTGGGAATAGTTTAATGGCGGTAAACCAGCAACTTGCTATTAGCTTCGGTATCGCCTTAGGTGCTGTGCTTGTTAGGTTAGTCGGTGAGGAAACCGCTACCATTAAGTCTTTTCAAATTACTTTTATGATATTAGGAATTATCACAATACTTTCTAGCATTGTGTTTGCAGCTTTAAAAAAACAAGATGGGCAAAACTTAACCGCTCATCATCAAGAAACAAGGAGATAACAATATGTTTCAATACCAAATCATTCCGGTTACTGCTTTTCAGGAAAATTGTAGCATTATTTGGTGTGATGAAACAAAGGAAGCAGCCTTTATCGATCCAGGTGGTGAACCCGAATTACTGAAAAAAGCCGTGGAAAAACTGGGCGTGAATATTAAACAAATCCTATTAACGCATGGACATTTGGATCACGTTGGCGCGGCTGTAGAATTAGCAAAACATTATGATGTAAAAATCATCGGCTCAAATCAAGAAGATGAATTTTTATTTAGTGGATTACCTCAGCAATGTATTCAATTTGGTTTTCCTTATATTGAACCCTTTTTACCGGATTATTGGTTAAAAGAAGGAGATAAAATCAAAGTCGGCAATATTTCACTCGATGTACTTTATTGCCCAGGTCATACACCCGGTCATATCGTTTTTATTAATCATCCTGATAAAATCGCTTTTGTTGGTGATGTGTTATTTAACGGTAGTATAGGAAGAACGGATTTTCCGAGAGGCAATCATGCCGATTTGATTTCTTCAATTAAACATAAATTATTACCACTTGGTGATGATTTCATTTTTGTTCCTGGACATGGCCCTATGTCTAGCTTTGGTCATGAGCGTATCAATAATCCCTTTTTAGCTTAATCGAATATCTTTCATCACACTTATTGCAATATAGTGTGATGATATCCTCTGCTCACCAAAAAACATAATAAGTAAACTATTTAACTAAAAAATAGTTTACAACTTAAATTGTTTCGTTATTATTGCTTATCAAGCTATCGGTCATGAGATTCAAAAAAGAGAGCATAATTATGAAACAACAAGTTATATCGTATTATCCAACATATATTTCAACACTATTTAACTTATCATCTTGGCAACGTAAACTGTCAGTAACAACCTGCGCGGCATTACTTTTAGGACTTGCAGCTAATATCAGTATTCCAACTTATCCCGTGCCCTTTACTTTGCAATCCTTAGTAGTACTACTTATCGGAGCTTGTTTAGGGCGTAAATTAGGTACTATAACAATCATTCAATACCTATTTTTAGGCGCAATAGGTTTACCTTTATTTGCTAATGGTAGCGCTGGTTTTATAGCACTAACATCGCCTTCTGCTGGATACTTATATGGATATCTATTTAGTGCTTATTTAGCAGGTTTTGCTGCTGAAAAAGGTTATGATCGCCACTTTATTATCGGTTTAATTACTTTTGGTTGTGCACATCAATTAATCTTTGTATTTGGCGTTCTTTATTTAGCTGGTTATTTACATATTAGCCTCATTGAGGCAATAAAACTCGGATATCTCCCTTTTGCAGGAGTTGATGCACTTAAGTTTATCATAGCAACTTCAGTCATGTTCCTTTTATGGCGTTACCGTGCTAAAAATCACTGATTTAAAAAAAGGCGATATTATTTTCCAGTGTCTGAACGAGGTTAATGACTTTAATGATGCGGTCACCTGTTCAGGTGCAACACGTAACTTGGATGACTTAACCAATAATATCAATCATGTAGGTTTATATATTGGAAATAATATCGTTATTGAGGCAACACCCAAACACGGGGTCATTGACCAAACGCTGACGCATTTTATCGATGCAGCACAATTTAATATCATTGGTCGAATTGATAATTTAGGGTTGATTGAAAATGCCATTAAGCGAGCAAAAACATGTATTGGTCTACCTTACAACCCTAGCTTTCGTCCAAATACAGCTGGACTTTATTGCAGTGAACTCATTACCTACGCTTTTCGAAACGAACACAATGAGAGTTATTTTGCTTTATATCCGATGAATTTTAGAGATTTAACGACCCATCAAGTTTTACCTTATTGGATCGATTATTATCATTCGTTAAAAGAGAAGATCCCAGAACAACAGCTTGGATCTCATCCTCAACAACTCTTAAGGCAAACGAAATTATTCAAGACAATCCTAACACTTGAATAAAATAAAGGGATGTTATTAAATCGAAAAAGCATTTAATACAATTTAACTATTGACATAGCGCCATTTAATCTATAATATGCGCGCTACATTTCGGTTCCTCCATAGTTCAGTCGGTAGAACGGCGGACTGTTAATCCGTATGTCACTGGTTCAAGTCCAGTTGGAGGAGCCAACTTACCGAATCATTAAAACCTGCTTATAGCAGGTTTTTTATTTCCGACAAATTACACTCCTTTTCAAATTTTAATATTGTGTTTAAAGTAAAATGGTTAATAATATTTTAAAAAAATTGTGACCCATAATACTTTTGATAACACTTTCAATGTTCAAAATTTATCTATAATGTTATTGTTAAATTAATAAGAAAGGAAATTTTTATCCATGCATATCCATTTTATTCTTCATGAAGAGTTTGAAGCACCAGGTGCTTATGAACAATGGGCTAAGTTACATCTTCATACGGTTACCTATTCAAGAGTTTATCTGGGCGAGCCACTTCCTGAAAGGATAGATAATATTGATTTTCTTATTATTATGGGCGGCCCACAATCCCCTGCTACAACGAAACAAGAGTGTGCCCATTTTGATTCATTAGCAGAACAAACCTTCATTTTATCAGCAATTAAAGCGAATAAAATCGTGATTGGCGTTTGTCTTGGTTCCCAATTAATTGGTGAAGCGCTAGGTGCTCATTTCGAGCATAGTCCTGAAAAAGAGATCGGTAAATTCCCCATTACCTTAACGGAAGCAGGCAAAAAAAATCCGCTTTTTTCTCATTTCGGCGATACGCTAGCAGTAGGTCACTGGCACAATGATATGCCAGGTTTAACGCAAAATGCGCAAATCATTGCTTATAGTGAAGGCTGTCCTCGGCAAATTATTGCTTATGGCAAATTGGTTTATGGTTTCCAATGTCATATGGAGTTAACCCATGAGGTAGTTGAAAAGTTGATTGCCCATTCGCAAAATGACCTTAGTCAAGCGGCTAAATATCGTTTTGTTGATACAGAGGAAAAATTACGCCTACATGATTATAGTAAAATGAATTATAAACTCTTTGTTTTTTTGGATAAGCTGAGTCAATACTATCTGTCTGCTTCCACAAATTAAATTAGATTATCGTTCATGGTTGGTTGTTCGAAATTATGCAAAATATTAAAAGTAGACAACCCCGAAAAACGAAGTAAATTGAGGTTAAAATTAGGTGAAGAGTATTTTATCTTAAAACGTAAAATTAACTGATGGAAAATCGTAAGTTTTTTAGAAGGTCTTTCTTTGCATGATAGTAAGATTGGGAAAGATATTGGCGGAGGGCTTTGTCAATTAGACAATTTGATTTATTGATTATCCAATCGTTAAATAGTTCTGAACTATTCAAACAATAGATTGTGAGATAAGCAATTTGACCGTATACTCTGTAAAATACAGCAATAACGAATATCAAATTTTTGAAAGGAGTATCTTCATGGCTTACACTCTTGCACCTCTACCTTATGCTTATGACGCATTAGAACCGTATATTGACTCGGAAACGATGCATCTTCATCATGACAAACATCATCAAACTTATGTCAATAATGCAAATGCGCTCTTAGAGACTTTACCGGCAGAACTTAAAGAATTATGTCCTGAAACTTTACTTAAAAATTTAGATAAAGTGCCAGCTGATAAACTAACAGGTATCAAAAACAATGTGGGTGGTCACGTTAATCACACCCTATTTTGGGAATTACTTAAAGTTGGTACCGAGCTTAAAGGTGAACTTAAAGCAGCTATTGAAAAAGATTTCGGTTCTGTAGACGCATTCAAAGAAAAATTTTCAAACGCAGCAGCCACTCGTTTTGGTTCTGGTTGGGCTTGGTTAGTGTTACAAAATGGTAAACTTGAAGTAGTTTCAACCGCAAACCAAGATTCTCCTGTCATGGGCGAAAAATTCTCAGGTGTTTCAGGTACGCCTATTTTAACATTAGATGTCTGGGAACACGCATATTACTTAAAATACCAAAATCGTCGTGTTGATTATATTGGTGCATTTTGGAATGTAATTAACTGGGATAAAGTTGCTGAGTTATACGCTCAAGCAAAAAAATAACTGTTTTTAGTATAGTTACTCAATTATCAATGACGCTTAATGCGTCATTTTTATTTATTGGTATTATTTACCAATCATCGTATCTGCAAATTGGCAATTGCTAAATTATACTTAAATCCGCTACAATGGGCGATTAATTGAAAATCGCAAAACCGAACTAAATAATACATGTTTGAAATTAATCCGATAAAATCCAAAATAGCCGAACTTACCGAGCGCACTGATGTGATTCGGGGGTATCTTTGACTATGATTTAAAAAAAGAGCGACTTGAAGAAGTTAATGCCGAATTAGAACAATCTGAAGTCTGGGCAGATCCCGAAAAAGCACAAGCGTTAGGCAAAGAGCGGGTAACGCTTGATGAAATCATCAATACAATAGATTCTTTAACTCAAGGCCTTGACGATGTTGAAGGTTTGCTTGAACTTGCCATTGAAGCCGACGATCAAGATACGTTTGATGAAGCAAATCTAGAGCTTGAACAGTTAGAAAAAAAACTGGCTGGGCTAGAGTTTCGTCGAATGTTTTCAGGCGATTACGATAGCGCAGATTGTTATTTAGATATTCAGTCAGGTTCTGGGGGGACTGAAGCACAAGATTGGGCTGAAATGTTACTGCGAATGTATTTACGCTGGGCAGAATCTAAAGGGTTTACAACAGAAGTCATGGAAGTATCTGATGGCGATGTTGCAGGAATTAAATCGGCGACCATTAAAGTAACAGGCGACTATGCTTACGGTTGGTTACGTACCGAAACGGGCGTCCATCGTTTGGTACGAAAAAGTCCTTTTGATTCGGGTAATCGCCGTCATACATCATTTGCTTCTGTTTTTGTCTATCCAGAAATTGATGATAATATTGATATCGATATCAATCCTGCCGATCTTCGTATTGATGTCTATCGGGCATCAGGTGCTGGTGGACAGCATGTCAATAAAACCGAATCTGCTGTTCGAATTACACATATACCAACGGGAATTGTTACCCAGTGTCAAAATAATCGTTCTCAGCATAGTAATAAAGATCAAGCAATGAAACAGTTAAAAGCGAAACTGTATGAGCTTGAAATGCTGAAGAAAAATGCTGAAAAGAAACAGATGGAAGAGAACAAATCGGATATCGGTTGGGGTAGTCAAATCCGTTCTTATGTGCTTGATGATTCAAGAATCAAAGATTTGCGTACCGGCGTTGAAACACGCAACACTCAGGCCGTTTTAGACGGTGATTTAGATCAATTTATTGAAGAAAGCTTAAAAGCAGGTTTATAAACTGCTTGGTGATAAATAAAAGGTAAAATTATGTCAACACAGCAAGAGCAACAAAACCATATTGAAGAGTTAAATAACGAGCTAACTATACGTCGTGAAAAACTAGCAAATATTCGCGAGCAAGGCATTGCTTTCCCAAATGACTTTCGTCGTGATGCTATTTCAAGTGATCTTCATAAATTGTATGACGATAAAACCAACGAAGAATTAATTGAGAATAAAATTACTGTCACTGTTGCCGGTCGAATGATGATGCGCCGTATAATGGGTAAAGCTTCTTTTGTCTCTTTACAAGACGTTGCTGGGCAAATTCAACTTTATGTAACGCGTGATGATCTTCCCGAAAATTACTACAACGAGCAATTTAAAAAATGGGATTTAGGGGATATTGTCGGTGCTAAAGGTTATTTATTTAAAACTAAAACTGGCGAACTTTCTATTCACTGTGAAGAAATTCGCTTATTAACTAAAGCACTTCGTCCATTACCGGATAAATTCCATGGTCTTGCAGATCAAGAAATGCGTTATCGTCAACGCTACTTGGATCTCATCACAAATGAAGAATCGAGAAATACATTTATCGCTCGTTCAAAAGTGGTAACTGAAATTCGCAATTTCATGCTTGAAAATCACTTTATGGAAGTTGAAACACCGATGATGCAAGTTATTCCTGGTGGGGCGTCAGCGAAACCTTTTATTACGCATCATAATGCCCTTGATTTAGATATGTACTTACGTATCGCACCAGAACTTTACTTAAAACGTCTGGTTGTCGGTGGTTTTGAGCGTGTCTTTGAAATTAATCGTAACTTCCGTAATGAAGGGGTATCGCCAAGACATAATCCAGAATTTACCATGATGGAAATGTATATGGCGTATGCCGATTATAAAGATTTGATTGTGCTAACTGAAGCATTATTCCGTCGTCTGGCAATCGCTGTAACGGGTAATACCGTTGTTCAATATGGTGAACATTCCTTCGATTTTGGTAAACCATTTATTAAAATGACAATGCGTGAAGCTATTTGTCATTATCGTCCAGAAACCAATAATGCTGATTTGGATGATTTTGATAAAGCATGTGCTATTGCTAATGCAGTAGGTATCAAAGTAGAAAAAGGTTGGGGACTTGGTCGAGTTGTGACTGAAATTTTTGAAGAGGTTGCTGAAGCCAATCTGATTCAACCGACATTTATTACCGAATATCCTGCTGAAGTATCACCACTGGCTCGTCGAAACGATGAAAATCCATTTGTTACAGACCGATTCGAGTTCTTTATTGGTGGGCGTGAAATTGGCAACGGCTTCTCAGAACTTAACGATGCGGAAGACCAAGCTCAACGTTTTGCTGATCAAGTGTCACAAAAAGATGCCGGTGATGATGAAGCAATGTTCTATGATGAAGATTATATTACGGCTTTAGAACATGGATTACCGCCGACAGCTGGATTAGGCATTGGTATTGACCGAACGGTGATGTTATTTACGAATAGTCATACTATTCGTGATGTCATTTTATTCCCAACCATGCGTCCAATAAAATAAGATACTCTACTATTGAAAACTCACTTATCTCAACAAATAAGTGAGTTTTTTATTGTAATGCAAATATCTTTTATACAACTAAAAATAATTCTAGTTTAGCTTTCCACCATACCAAAAATTCGTAAAATATTTTATGTTTATCAATTTGTTAATAATTAAGTAAGCCATTACTGACTTTTCTATACAAACTGAATAATGTTTTTCATGCAACTAAAAATGTGAGTTCATCTTAATCAAGCGTATTTCAACAATTCAACATTTTTTTAAATTGAATCAGTATAAATAAAATACAGAAAATAATGATATTTTCTTAAAATCTACAAACTTAAATAAGTTATCGCTTACCAACCACAGAAATGGGACTCAACATAGTTATTCATCGTGATAAAATTAGGACTAAAAATTAAACTTTATTCAATGTAAAAATAGGATAAGTTTCTTATCCACTAAGAAAAACGACGAATAACATGTCATTAGTCATTAACCAGAGACTAAAAAAGTGAGTGTCTACTCACTTTTTATTGATAAATAAATGATATATTTTATGAAAATACCACACCCTTTCTTTAGTTTAATTTATCAGGGTTAACGATTAATTCGTTAACCCTGATATCTTAATCTTAATCAGTTTTTACTGTTTTGCTCGGATAAGGTAAGATTAAATTTAATAAAATAGCTAAAATGCCACATAAACTTATTCCTTGCAATGCGTAAGAACCAAAATCAAAAATCATCCCACCAATACCAAACACCAACACTAATGAAACAATACACATATTGCGCGAAACAGAAAGATCAACTTTATGTTTAATTAATATATTAATGCCTACTGATGCAATCGAACCAAATAAAAGCACCATAATTCCGCCCATGACAACAGTTGGGATAGTACTCAAAAATGCGCCAATTTTACCAATAAATGACATTAAAATCGCCCAAATTGCTGCCCATGTCATTACACGTGTTTTGAAGTTTCGTGTTAAGGTGACGGCCCCAATCACTTCTGCATAAGTGATACAAGGCGGGCCACCAAAAAAGCCTGCGGTCGAAGTTGCTAATCCATCCCCCAAAAGTGTGCGTTGTAATCCCGGTTCACGAGTATAATCTTTGCCAGTAACAGAACTAATCGCCATAATATCACCAACGTGCTCAATCGTTGGTGCAATAACAATAGGTATCATATATAAAATAGCTTGCCAATGAAATTCAGGAAAAGTGAAATCCGGTATCTTAAACCATGGTGCATCAATAACCGGTTGAAAGTTGACAATACCCATTATCCAAGACATCACATAACCAACGACAATACCTGCAATAATTGGAACAAGTTTGAAAAACCCTTTTGCCCAAATTGCCACAATCAGCGTAGTCAATAATGAGGCCATTGAAATCATAATTAATTGATAATCCTTAACCTGAAGACCACTATCTTTACCCATTGCCATACCCACTGCGACAGGTGCAAGAGATAAACCAATGACCATAATAATAGGGCCAGTTACCACTGGCGGTAAAATACGATCAATAACATGTTTGCCATTTAGTTTGACTAATAAAGCAAAAAACATAAACACAAATCCTGCTGCAACCAATCCGCCCAGAGTTGCAGGAATCCCCCATTGAGCTACACCAAATGAGATCGGTGCAATAAAGGCAAATGAGGAAGCTAAAAATACCGGTACTTTGCCTTTCGTGGTGAGTTGAAACAATAACGTTCCTATGCCCGCTGTAAACAATGCGACATTAGGATTTAAACCCGTTAATAGTGGCACTAACACTAACGCACCAAAAGCAACAAAGAGCATTTGTGCACCAGTAAAAATATCTTGCCAAGCAACTTTCTCCTGTGACGCTTTATATTTTTGTTTATCATTTATTTTATTTGACATGTTGATCATCTCCACTTCAACTTAATCTTATAACCTCATTTTTTATGCATAAAAAAACCGGCTAAGCCGGTTTAAAAAAATGAAATTTTATTTAGTGCCGAATATCTTATCTCCAGCATCGCCAAGTCCTGGTAAAATGTAACCTTGTTCATTTAACCGTTCATCAATGGATGCTGTATAGAGTTCAACATCTGGATGGGCTTTTTCTAATGTTTTGATACCTTCAGGTGCAGCCACTAAAACTAATACTTTAATATTTTTACACCCTGCTTGTTTTAATAAATCAATCGTCGCCACCATTGAACCACCCGTTGCTAGCATAGGGTCAACAACCAAAGCCATTCGTTCCGCAATGTCCGACGTTAATTTTTGAAAATAAGGGACTGGCTCAAGGGTCTCTTCATTACGATAAAACCCAACGACGCTAATACGAGCACTAGGCACATGCTCAAGCACACCATCCATCATACCTAAACCGGCACGCAGGATTGGTACTACAGTTATTTTTTTACCTTTGATTTGCTCAATTTGAACAGGTCCACACCAACCTTCAATGGTCACTTTTTCAGTAGGTAAGTCAGCCGTGGCTTCATAAGTTAATAAACTACCAACTTCGCTGGCAAGCGCACGAAAGTCTTTAGTACTAATATCATGTTCGCGCATTAAACCGATTTTATGACGTACAAGAGGGTGTTTAACTTCAACTATTTTCATGGGGGCCTCAGTGTTATTTTGCTGAAAGATTTTGGTCACTTTAAATAACCACTGAGGGGTGATTTTAACATAGATAAAAGCAAGAGAAAACTCAATTTAAATCGCTAAACTTCATAAAATAAAAAAAAGAAAATAATATGTAAAAAAAATAAAGTTCATGCAAAATTTGTTTTATATGATTTTTTTGATTAAAATAGTCGCCCACCTTAATAAGGTGTTTTTTTAATATTAAATATAAAATTTTTAAGGATAATAGGATGAATTGGTTTATTAATTGTTTTACAAAAGAAAATTATTTTAATTTGAATGGACGTGCACGTCGTCAAGAATATTGGATGATAATTTTAATATCGTGTATTATAATAGTAGTCGCTTCAATAGTTTCAACATTGCTAAGCTTTATCTTTGCTCCATTAAGCTTTATTGTATTCATTGTTGAGTTACCGTTATTAGCGCCATGTATATCAGCTGGTGTTCGCCGTTTACACGATACAGACAAACCAGGTTGGTGGCTTTTGGTTCCTGTCATGAATATAGTCTACTTAGCTACAGATTCAACACCTGGTAGCAACCAATATGGGGAAAATCCTAAAGGAATTCAATAAGTTTTTTTATTCTCATCAGCTAATCTGATGAGAATATTAACAACACATTATCGTATTGACTATTTTTAGTTTAACTTCACTTCTAAATCGCTTTCAAAAAACCCAATAATTTATATAATTATGTCTAATTTCAAGGTAATTTAGGTTGCCAGTCAATAGCTGCTTTACCTTGTTGCATAATAAGATCATTAGCTTTGGAAAAATGTTTACAACCTAAAAATCCACGATGGGCAGATAAAGGTGAAGGATGCACAGAAGTTAATACATGATGTTTTTGCCGATTAATAAATTGCCCTTTTTTTTGCGCAGGTGATCCCCATAACAGAAACACCACTCCCTCAAGATGTTTGTCTATAGCCGCTATAACATTATCGGTAAAAGTCTCCCAACCTATTTTGGCATGTGAATGAGCTTGACCAGCTTCCACCGTTAATACCGTATTAAGCAAAAGTACCCCTTGAGTCGCCCAAGATGCTAAATAACCATGAGAAGGGATTTGAAAACCAGGAATATCGGTAGATAACTCTTTATAAATATTTAATAACGAAGGAGGAGGTTTAACTCCCGGTAACACGGAAAAGGAAAGTCCATGTGCTTGATTCGGTCCATGATAAGGATCTTGACCTAAAATGACAACTTTGATGTCATTAAAAGCAGTAAAACGAAATGCATTAAATACATCGTGTTGAGGAGGATAAATGATTTTACCGCTATTACGCTCAGCGGTAACAAATTGCATGATTTTTTGAAAATAAGGTTTGTCTTTTTCAGTACCAATAACATCATGCCATGTTAATTGTGTTGTCATAGTTTGTCCACGCCGTAAAAATTACTGAATATATCTTGCTGAGAAATTCTCATTTTTACTCATCATAACCTATAGTGCTCTAAAAGTTAAATAAAAGGTACAGCTTATCGTATTAATAGCTTTTTTTGACTTTAATCAAATTATATAAGTGTTATATTAACCCTAATATTTTAGGGGCAATAACGCTCATAGGAGGTTTTAAAATGATTACAGGTATCCAAATTACTAAAGCTGACAACTCAGCACTTCTTAATTCTTTTTGGTTATTAGATGACTCGACTAATGAAGCGCGTTGTGTCGCAGCTAAATCAGTATATAAAGAAGATCAAGTTATTCCAACAGCTGAACTTGGTCAGTTTGAATATCGTGAAATTCCTTTAGATATTGCACCAACTATCAAAGTTGAAGGTGGACAACATTTAAACGTTAACGTACTTCGTCGTGAAACACTTGAAGATGCTGTACAACACCCAGAAAAATATCCACAATTAACTATTCGTGTTTCTGGTTATGCTGTACGTTTTAACTCATTAACAGCAGAACAACAACGCGACGTTATCGCTCGTACATTCACAACTAAAATGTAATTTTAGTTTATTATCGAATGATTAAAACCCAGCTTATGCTGGGTTTATTTTTACGAAAAAACAAATTACTTTGTTCTAAACTAGTCTACCCAAGCTAAATACTCCATCCAAGCAGGATCAAACTCACAGTCAATTTTTACTGATAGATCTTGATATTGATTTAATATATTTTGAATTATTTGAGTAGCAAAATGTTTATCTTCTACATACCAAAGCATAGTTCTTGTTGCTTGGTGTAAAGAATTTTGGGCATGAATGCCTTTCTTATTTTCACGGAAAGCGGCGCTAATAGCATCTTCTATATCGTAAACCAACGATAAGGTCTCTTTACAATCTAGCTTTATACTCAGATTAAGTCCATAACCATAATTAATATCACAAGCCAATGCATTAGCCGTTTCGTTACGCTGCACTAAGGTCGTATCATCAGGATCATCTTTACTTGCCAATTCGAATACAAACAATTGATCTTCACTTTCAGAAATAGGAAAAACACCGGTGTGTTTTAAATCATTTTTCCAGATATTATCAAATCGTTTAGCAAACTCTTCAGCCGTAATACTATTAGAATCAGGCATTGTGTCGACAAAATTAATTGATTGCACTTTTATAGCTAAGTCGTATTCCCCTAAAAGATGATTCAAAATAACTAAAGCTAATGTTTGTGCATAATTTATTTGATCTTTGGCGATTGGTTTAGCAAACATTAAATCCAAAGAAATTTTACGATGATCTTCATGATATTGAATCAATAAATCTGATGCCCCAATGAAAAAGAAGTACCATTAAAATTTATTTCAAGATCAGAAATTTTATTAGCTCGTTGACGAAATGCCTCGATTTCAAATAGATCTAAACTAGGTGCTAATTTAACAATTTCTACTACTAGTTCAAAATGTTCAATTTTACCTTCGGCAGTAAAAATAATTTTATGTTTTTTTACCTCTCCCCCCATAATTTCGGCAATAACGTCTAATTGGTTTTCACTTAACAAGTTATTGAGCTTTTCTATTAAATCTAAGGGTTGCAATTCACTAAGAGACTGTTCTGACTGTTTAACTTCATTCCAAAAGGATTGAATAGCTATTTTGAGGTTATCATCTGGTGTTGATTGTTGAGGAATGACTACATTTTGTGGTCGCAATTTTTGCCAAATTTTTTTAAAAAACATAAAAAAATCCTATAGATAAAAGTTATTAAAATTATATACAAATAAAAATAATATGTAATTCAATATACTACATCAATTTAAGCTTGAACAATATCGATTATCTACATTTGATACAAAATATTGCACAAAATTTAGCTGTCAAAAATTAACAAAAAAACATTTAAGAATGAGGGTTTATTGATATGAACTAGATAAATAAAAATGGCGAGGTAATTTTCTGCCTCGCCATTTGTACATTATTGAAAATTATTAGCCAAAAAACTTCTTCACTTTATCAAAAAAGCTTTTCTCTTTTGGACTGTGCTTAGAGCTTTTATCGGCTTTAAAACTTTCACCTAACTCTTTAAGTAATTCCTTCTGTTTACTGGTTAAATTAACTGGTGTTTCAACAACCACATGGCAATAAAGATCACCAATTGAACTTCCACGTAACGATTTAACGCCTTTACCTCGTAAGCGGAACACTTTACCTGTTTGTGTTTCAGCAGGGATAGTTAAGCTTACTTTACCATTAAGTGTTGGTACTTCTACTTCTCCACCTAGCGATGCTAAAGCAATGTTAATTGGAATTTCACAATGTAAGTTAGTACCATCACGTTCAAAAATAGCATGTGGTTTAATTTGCATTTGAACATATAAATCACCAGCTGGTGCGCCATTTAAACCTGCTTCACCTTCTCCAGAAAGTCGAATACGACTACCGGTATCAACTCCGGCAGGAATCGTTACAGAAAGCGTTTTAGTTTTCTGAACTCGTCCTTCACCATGACATTTTTTACATGGATTTTTTACTACTTTACCCCGACCATGACAGGTTGGACACTCTTGCTGCACAGCAAAAAAACCTTGTCGCATTTGTACAACACCTGCACCATGACAGGTTTCACACGTCATTACATCTGAAGCTTTTTCAGTTCCTTGTCCGTGACATACATCACAAGTTACCCAAGTCGGTACTTTTATCTCTTTGCTGACGCCTGCAGCAGCTTCTTCCAGTGTTAACGAGATATTATATTGCAGATCCGCACCGCGTGAGGAAGTTTGACTACGTCCACGACCACCACCAAAGAAATCACTAAAGATATCATCAAATGCAGAACCTCCGCCAAAACCACCGAAGCCACCAAAACCACCGCCGCCTGCGCCGCCATGCCCTTGTTCAAAGGCTGCATGACCATATTGATCATAAGCCGCTTTCTTCTGCGAATCGGTTAATACTTCATAAGCTTCCTTAACTTCTTTGAATTTCGCTTCTGCTTCAGCTTTATTATCCTGATTTTTGTCAGGATGATATTTCATGGCTAGGCGTTTATAGGCTTTTTTTATCTCAG
Source organism: Gilliamella sp. G0441 (assembly GCF_050589305.1). Taxonomy (NCBI): domain Bacteria; kingdom Pseudomonadati; phylum Pseudomonadota; class Gammaproteobacteria; order Orbales; family Orbaceae; genus Gilliamella; species Gilliamella sp. G0441. The sequence continues at coordinate 46,324 of NZ_JBNRJF010000008.1, forward strand.
CTTCACTGGCACTTTTACTCACGCCTAATGTTTCATAATAATCTTTCTTCGCCATAATTAACCTTTATTTTTTATTGCATAAACAACTAAACGGGCTTGAGTTACCTCGCGCCCGTTTAATGTGTTACATGTCTAAAACTCGTTGAAATAACTCATTAAAAAACATTTTAGTTAACGATTATTTTTTATCATCATCAACTTCTTTGAAGTCAGCATCAACAACATCATCTTGTGCCGAAGCGCTACCATTATTTGCTTGACCTGCAGATTGATCTGCTTGAGCTTGTTGTTGAGCCAATTCAAGTAATTTTTTTGATGCTTCCATTAACGCATTGATTTTAGCTTCAATTTCAGCTTTATCTTCACCACGAGCAGCATTTTCTAATGCAGTTACCGCATCTTCAATCGCTTTTTTATCATCAGCAGATAATTGATCGCCTGCATCAGTCACTTGTTTACGAGTTGAGTGAACAAGGTGATCTGCTTGGTTACGTACTTGTGCTAACTCTTCAAACTTACGGTCAGCTTCAGCATTCGCTTCCGCATCATTGACCATTTTTTGGATTTCTTCTTCACTTAAACCTGAAGAAGCTTTAATGGTAATGTTTTGTTCACGACCAGTATTTTTATCTTTTGCTGATACATGTAAGATACCATCGGCATCAATATCAAAGGTCACTTCAATTTGTGGCATACCACGTGGTGCAGCTTGAATACCATCAAGGTTAAATTGACCTAGTGATTTATTATCACCAGCACGTTTACGCTCACCTTGTAATACATGAATCGTTACCGCAGATTGATTGTCTTCAGCCGTTGAGAACACTTGACTATGTTTAGTTGGAATAGTCGTATTTTTCTCAATCAAGGTAGTCATTACACCACCCATCGTTTCGATACCTAAAGACAATGGTGTAACGTCAAGTAATAATACATCTTTAACATCACCACCTAATACACCACCTTGTACCGCAGCACCTACTGCTACTGCTTCGTCAGGGTTAACGTCTTTACGTGGTTCTTTACCAAAGAAGTCTGCAACCGCTTTTTGTACCATTGGCATACGGGTTTGACCACCAACTAAAATCACATCTTTAATATCAGAAACAGTAAGACCTGCATCTTTTAATGCTATTTTCACTGGTTCCATTGAGCGTTTAACTAAATCTTCGACTAAAGATTCAAGTTTAGCGCGTGTCACTTTGATATTTAAATGTTTAGGGCCTGATGCATCAGCTGTGATATAAGGTAAGTTGATATCCGTTTGTTGCGCTGATGACAATTCGATTTTTGCTTTCTCTGCTGCTTCTTTTAAACGTTGCATTGCAAGTGGATCATTTTTAAGATCGAAACCTTGTTCACGTTTAAACTCATCAACTAAATAGTTAATTAAACGAGAGTCAAAATCTTCACCACCTAAGTGAGTATCACCATTAGTTGCTAATACTTCGAAAGTTTTTTCGCCATCGACATCATCAATTTCGATAATTGAAATATCAAATGTACCACCACCAAGGTCATAGACTGCAATTGTGCGGTTACCGACATCTTTATCTAAACCATACGCTAATGCAGCAGCTGTTGGTTCGTTGATAATACGTTTAACATCTAAACCAGCAATACGACCCGCATCTTTAGTTGCTTGACGTTGTGCGTCATTAAAATAAGCAGGAACAGTAATAACCGCTTCTGTTACTGGCTCACCAAGATAATCTTCTGCAGTTTTCTTCATTTTCTTTAGTACTTCAGCAGAAATTTGTGGTGGCGCAATTTTTTGACCTTTTACATCTACCCATGCATCGCCGTTATCAGCTTTAACAATTTTATATGGCATAATACCCACATCACGTTGTACTTCAGCATCTTCATAACGACGACCAATTAAACGTTTAATGGCAAATAATGTATTTTGTGGATTTGTTACTGCCTGACGTTTTGCTGGTTGACCAACTAAAATTTCACCATCTTGTGTGTAAGCAATAATCGACGGGGTTGTACGGTCGCCTTCAGCATTTTCTAAAACTTTAGCTTGACCATTATCCATTACTGCAACACATGAATTTGTTGTACCTAAATCGATACCAATAATTTTACCCATAATCTTTTCTCCTCAAAACCTGTATTTTATTTCTTATATATAAGACTGAAATTGTGATTTTCAAGTCTTTAATTTAGTCAAAGAAATGTTAGTGTTTCCACATAGATGGGAACATTATTATTAATATCAAGGGGGGGAATGAAAAATTATTTTTGCATAAATCTTGATTATAAAGTTTTCTACACTTATTATTGCCGCTCTTTTTTTATTAAGACACATTTTATAGGATCCTTATGGAACAAACTAAACTTGCAAATCCAGGTCCACTAGGACTAATGGGATTTGGTATGACAACCATTTTATTGAATATTCATAATGCGGGATTTTTCCCTGTGATGACAGCAATCGTATCTATGGGTATTTTTTATGGTGGACTAGCACAAGTGATCGCTGGAATTTTAGAATTTCGCAAAGGTAATACTTTTGGGACAACAGCGTTTACTTCATATGGTTTCTTTTGGATTGCGCTTGTTGGCATTTGGTATTTACCAACCTCACCAGCAACAGCACCAACCGATGCAACCTTTGTTGGTATCTTCCTCGCATTATGGGGGATTTTCACCGCATTCATGTTTATCGGTACGTTAAAAGGTAATCGAGTATTACAATTTGTTTTTGCTAGTTTAACTGTCCTGTTTGCTTTATTAGCAATTGGTAATATTTCTGGTAATCACAGCATCATTCATATCGCAGGCTTTGAAGGGATTATTTGTGGTGCAAGTGCAATTTATTTAGCAATGGCTGAAGTACTTAACGAACAATACGGACGCACTATTTTACCAATTGGTGCACCTAAAGGCGCTGCTCACTAATTGTCGCTGTTATTAAAACAAGTGATGAAAGCAATAAAAAACGGGGTAATTTCCCCGTTTTTTTATATCAATGAATAACAACATTTAACGCTTATTTTTTATAAGCATCATTATGTACACCTACTGCCGCACGGCCTGATGGATCATTAAGATTTTTGAATGACTCATCCCATTCAATCGCTTTTGCCGTAGAACAAGCAACAGTTGGACCACCCGGCACACAATGTGCTGCGCTTTCAACCGGGAATAGCTCATCAAAAATTTCTCGGTACATGTAAGCTTCTTTCGACGTTGGCGTATTATAAGGGAAACGGAATTTTGCATTTTCCAATTGTTGATCAGTAATTTTGCTTTCTGCAATCTCTTTTAAAGTATCGATCCAACTATAACCAACACCATCAGAGAATTGCTCTTTTTGACGCCAAACCACAGACGCAGGTAAATAAGATTCAAATGCTTCACGAACAATGTGTTTTTCCATTTTTCCGTTACTACCACACATTTTATCTTTCGGATTAAGGCGCATTGCCACATCTAAGAATTTCTTATCAAGGAATGGAACACGAGCTTCAACGCCCCATGCCGCCATCGCTTTATTAGCACGTGCACAATCATACATGTGTAACGCGGCTAATTTTCGCACCGTTTCTTCATGGAACTCTTTAGCATTTGGCGCTTTATGGAAATAGAGGTAACCACCAAATACTTCGTCTGCACCTTCACCAGATAACACCATTTTAATACCCATTGCTTTAATTTTTCTCGCCATTAAATACATTGGCGTAGAAGCACGGATAGTTGTGACATCATAAGTTTCAATAAAATAAATGACATCACGAATGGCATCAATACCTTCTTGAATAGTAAAGTTAATTTCGTGGTGAACTGTACCAAGATGATCGGCAACCGCTTGTGCTGCTTTAAGATCTGGCGCACCTTTTAAACCCACTGCAAATGAATGCAATTGTGGCCACCAAGCTTCAGATTTTTCATGATCTTCAACACGACGCGCTGAGAATTTTTTAGTGATTGCCGAAATAACGGAAGAATCAAGCCCACCAGATAATAAAACGCCATAAGGCACATCTGACATAAGATGGCTTTTAACAGACTCTTCCAATGCTATACGAAGCGCATTAATGTCTGTTTTATTATCTTTGACATTTTCGTAATCCATCCAATCACGTTTATAGTAGGTTTTAATTTCACCTTCAGTGCTCGATAAATAGCATCCAGGAGGAAAAGCTTCAATCGTTTTACAAACAGGTACTAACGCTTTCATCTCAGAGGCGACATAGAATGTACCATTTTCGTCGTGACCCATATACATTGGGATAATACCAATGTGATCACGACCAATAAAGTAAGTACCTTTATTAATATCATAAAGAATAAAGGCAAACATACCTTGTAGTTCATCAAGACAATCAATTCCTTTTTCTTGATAGAGCGCTAAGATAACTTCACAGTCAGAACCTGTTTGGAATTCATAGCGATCTTTGTACTGATTTCGGAGTTCTTGATGATTATAAATTTCGCCATTCACCGCTAAAACGAGAGTTTTATCTTTATTATAAAGCGGTTGAGATCCTGTATTAACATCTACAATTGATAAACGTTCATGAGCAAGAATTGCTTTATCAGAAGCAAAAATACCAGACCAATCCGGCCCACGATGACGCTGTAGACTTGATAGTTCTAATGCTTTTGTTCGTAGTTGTTCCGGATCTGATTTAATATCAAGAATACCTAAAATCGAACACATTGATTTTCTCCACTTAAAATCGCAAACGCGATACTATTTGTACGTAAAAATAACTATATGAAAATTTGAAAAAATTTTTTATTTTAAATTACTTTGCCCTTTATTCTTACCCAGCTTAAAGCGCAAATAATAAAGGTAGACAGCATACACACTATTTATAAACAATTAAAGTCCCAAGTCGTGATACTTTTCCTATCGTTGCAAAAAGAACTTAACGACTTTATAACATCATCACTTTTTTTTCCATTGACCTTGTTGTTTTATAAATTGTCCAGCAGGTGTTTTTTCCTGAGCTTTTGTTCCCGCTCTCACTTCAACTTCGTTCAAAGGAACGTTACTTTCAGCAGAAACTTTTTGATATTCTTGTTTACGCGCTTGATTAATGAGTTGCGCTATTTCACTTGCATTGCTTTCGTTTTTAACTACACCTAAATAACCATCCTCTTGTTCGCCCACTAAACCACTCGCTTTTGCTTGACTTAATGCGTTAATCGCTTGATCTAAATTTAATGCAAACACGGGTAAAGATAAAGCTGCTGTTAATAATGCAATCGTTAACTTTTTATAAATAGTCATAATAACCCCTTTAATAAATACTTTATATTTTATTAACGCCAAAGTGATTTACACTTTTAATTCACTTTTGACAACGCCAACCAAAATATAATCGTGAATCTTTAATAAATAATTAATATAAACCAGATTTATTAATTACATTGTCTAACGCTTTATCAACCTTTATGTTGATTTCATGGTCTATTTTAACATTTAGATTTATGTTTATTGGTTCATTGGGAGCCTGAACTCTAACCGTCGGTGAGCATCCCATTAATACGCTACTCACTACCATGACTGCAATCACATTCCGTATCATAAAAATAGCCTCTTTCATTTATCATGATTTTTTTTCAATCGTGCTTCAATTCGTTTACGAATCGGTTCACTTATTTGGTCTGATAAGAGTAAACTGGTCATTAATTTAGCGATATTTTCTTCAAGCGTGATATTTAAATTCACCGCTTTACCATTTTGCACATCTAAATTATTTCCTTGAATAGTCAGACCCAACTTAGCAATATCATTAGCGTAATCAACTTTACTCGATAGCTTAGTATAATGAAAATTTTTAAGAATATCAGTGAGTATTTTCATATTTGGATTATTTTTTACATAATCTTTTAGCGCTGAATTTTCAAACTGTAATTCACCCTGATTAGTTGAAACTAGTTGACCATTTTTAATTACCAACTTATATGATAGCTCATTTTTGTTTTTAACTTCGCTTAATGTAATTGGTAAGATGCCATCTATCGCCCCATTACCGGCAAGCCCTTCAACCGGATATTTGGCTAACACATCTTTTAACTGTATTTGTTTTAGTCTGACATTAATTTGTTGAGGCAATCTGGTTAAATTCAATTTTCCTTTATCAACAAACAGCTGACCAGAAAATAGCCTCGCTTGTAATTTTTTCCACGTAATGATGCCTCTTGTCGGTGCAGTTAAAGTTGACGAATAAGCGCCAGCAACATTAACTTTTTCAAAACCGATGCCAAGATTGATTTCTTGGATATGTAAATCAGATGTGGAAAGCGTAAAATTATTGTTGTTAACCGAAAGATTAATATTACCTGTTGCCGATTTAATCTCACTATTTTTATAAAGACCATTAAACTCACTAATCGTTAATTGACCTGTCGCTGAAGTTTGATTCAATTGAAATGGAAGCGGTGACTGAACTTGAAAGCGGATATTTCCTCTTAGATCATTAACAATGAAATCTTCCGAAACATTCGCTTTTTTTAAGCTAAATGACGCATCATTCAAATTGGTTAGTGTAAGCTGTTTTTGAGTTATCGATCCTTTAAACGGTAAGGATAAATCGCCATTTTGTATGCCAAATTGAGCTAATGAGGTCGTTAACATGCCATGTTGAATCTCAATACGCGAATCGGCTTCATTAAATTGTAAAACAGTCGATAACTTTGCAGCATATTGGGTATTGGTGGATAACTCAAGCTGTATAGCTTGTGGCTGTTTATTCATATCTAGCTTGATATCAAACAAAGGCACTTTGTTTTGATAAAATCGCAACGAATGAATATGAATAGCTTTAGGTAACCAATACAACATTGATGAAAAAGATGAGGTATCAAATTCAGATCGATCAGGATGATCAGCCTCACCATCAACTCCATGATCGCTAATATTCTCTACTTTAGCGTTAACGGGCTGCCAATAGATATCTACATTTTCTGCTGATAGATTTGACCACGAAACATGCAAATTTTTTGCCGTTAAGGATAATTGTGATTGCTGAGAAACGGTAAAAGTATCAAATGATACCCCATCAAAACCAATATTGAAGCCATGCCAATCTAAGGTTAACTGATTTTTTTGCTTAAAAGACAACCAATATTGCCATCCAAACAGACCTAGCAATGAAATAATCAGCATAAAAATAAATGAAAACCAATAGCGTTTTTTCAAGCGAGCCATAAATAAACTCTCTACTTAGCAAGGTTTATTGCCGAGTGTTGCTCGGCAATGAAATCATATTACGCTGGTGACTGTTCTCGCTGTGCGATATAAGCTAATGCTTTATCAATTCTAGATAGTGTTCGTTTTTTGCCAATGGCAAATACCGTTGCATCCACGGATGGCGATTGCCCAATTCCTGTTACGGCAACACGCAATGGCATCCCCACTTTACCCATTCCAACATCAAGTTCAGTCGCCGTGGCTTCAATAGCATGATGAATTTTATCAATTTGCCAGTCAAAATCAGCAATTGCACCAATTTTAGCTTTGATGAGTTCTAACGGCTCTTTAGCTACGGGGCGCAAATGTTTTTTAGCGGCATCAGCATCAAAATCATCAAAATCTTGATAACAATAGCGGCATGATTCCGCCATTTCTTTAAGTGTTTTACAACGTTCACCAAACAATTTAATAATTGTGATTAAATCCGGGCCTTGTGTTAAATCATAGCCTTGATGATTCATATGCCAAACTAAATGTTGAGCGACATAATCAGCATCTAAATGATTAATATAATGATGATTTAACCACAATAATTTTTCAGTATTAAACGCACTAGCTGATTTGCTTACTGCATCTAATGTAAAATAACTAATCATTTCAGGCACGGAGAATATCTCTTGATCACCATGTGACCAGCCTAAGCGAACTAAATAATTAAGCAAAGCTTCCGGTAAGTAGCCATCATCACGGTATTGCATAACACTCACCGCACCATGACGTTTAGATAATTTTTGCCCGTCGTCCCCTAAAATCATGGATACATGACCATATTCAGGAAGCGGTGCACCTAATGCTTTGAGAATATTAATCTGACGAGGTGTATTATTGATATGATCTTCACCACGAATCACATGCGTAATTTCCATATCCCAATCATCCACCACAACACAAAAATTGTAAGTTGGTGAACCGTCTGTTCGTCGAATAATTAAATCATCAAGCTCTTTATTGGCAATCTCAATAGGGCCACGGATTAAATCGTTAAATACGACAACACCGTCAATCGGATTGGCAAAACGGACAACATGCGGTTCACTGTGGTTATGTTGTTTTTGGACTTCATCACAACGACAATGACCATCATAACGGGCTTTTTCGCCCTTAGCCATTTGCTCTTCCCGTAATTTTTCAAGGCGTTCTTTTGAGCAATAGCAACGATAAGCTGTTCCTTTAGCGAGCATTTCATCAATCACTTGATTATAGCGATCAAAACGTTTAGTTTGGAAATAAGGACCTTCATCCCATGATAATTCTAACCAATTCATTCCCTCCATGATCGCTTCAATGGCTTCTGGCGTTGAACGCTCTAGATCAGTATCTTCAATACGCAAGACAAATGCACCTTGTGCATGACGGGTATAAAGCCAAGAATAGAGCGCAGTACGTGCTCCTCCAACATGTAAATAACCGGTTGGGCTTGGTGCAAAACGGGTTTTAATTTTCATGAAATAATCCTAATAATAATAAAAAAGAGCACGTAAACGAAAAAAGCGTTAACCGCGCTCTTTTATTCAATTCGGTTAACTAACTAACCAGAATAATAACATTTTGATATAAATTCAGTTTCGTTACTTATTCTAACACGCTAAAAGGTTTGAGCAATAGCCTATTCACGCCTTAAAATCGATCACAAATTTTCAAGATGTTTAAGCTTAAGCTTGCATTTAAATCTAAAACCGTAAACATCTTATAATTTACTAATGCTGATGAAAAATTAGTGTGCTTCATCCCAATTATCACCGACGCCAACATCGACTTTTAATGGCACAGATAATTGATAACAATTTTCCATAATGGATTTGATTTGCGCACTGTACTTATCAACCAATTCTTGTTTGACTTCAAACACTAATTCATCGTGTACTTGCATCACCATTCTGATATTGCCAGACGGTTGGTTGTTAATCCAATCACTCATTTTTATCATCGCAGTTTTAATAATATCCGCCGCTGTACCTTGCATTGGCGCATTAATTGCTGCTCGTTCGGCTCCTCGTTTTTCAATGCCGTTAGTCGAGGTGATTTTAGGCAAATATAAACGTCGACCAGATAAGGTTTCGACATAACCTTGCTGTGCTGCCAATTGGCGGGTCTCTTCCATGTAAGTTTGTACCCCCGGATAACGTTCAAAATAGCGATCGATATAGAATTGCGCCTCTTTTCGAGGAATATTGATTTGTTTTGATAAGCCAAAAGCACTCATTCCATAAATCAAACCAAAATTGACCGCTTTAGCGCGTCTACGTTCTTCCGGCGTCACATCTGATTCAGGTTTACTTAACACTTCACTCGCCGTCACTCGGTGGATATCTTTGTCATGGGCAAAGGCGTTGAGTAAACTTTTATCTTGCGATAGATGTGCCATGATGCGTAATTCAATTTGTGAATAGTCAGCAGAAATAATCTTATACCCTTCTGGTGCGATAAATGCCTGGCGGATTCGACGCCCTTCTTCATTGCGTACCGGAATATTTTGTAAATTAGGATCATTGGAAGATAAACGTCCTGTTACTGTCCCAATTTGATTATAATTTGTATGAATACGATGATCGATAGGACTAATCATTAAAGGTAATTTATCTGTATAGGTATTTTTAAGCTTGGCCAGTCCTCGATAAAATAGAATCATACGCGGTAATTCGTAGTCATTAGCCAATTCACTCAACACATCTTCACTGGTTGACGGATCACCTTTTGGCGTCTTTTTCAACACCGGCAATTGATGCTTATCAAATAAAATTGCTTGAATCTGCTTTGGCGAAGCAGGATTAAATTTTTCACCAGCCAATGATTGAAGTTCGGCTTCCGTCGCCATTAACTGTTTGGCAAGTTCATGGGAATAATCATTTAACTGTTTAGCATCAACCAATACCCCTGTTCTTTCCATTTCAGCCAACACAATGGCTAAAGGCATTTCAATATCAGTAAACAGTTTAGTTAATTTTGAATCTTTTTCTAACTCTGGCCACAGTTTTTCATGTAATTGTAACGTGATATCTGCATCTTCTGCTGCGTATTGAGTCGTTTTTTCAACATCAATAGCATCAATGGTCACTTGTTTTTTATCCTGCTTGGTTAGCTCATTATAAGTGATGGTTTTATGATTCAAATAACGACTAGCCATGCTATCCATATCGTGTCTTTCTGTACTATTTAGTACATACGATTCAAGCATGGTATCAAAGGCAATACCTTGTACTTTAATACCATAGTTAGCCAGTACGCTGTAATCAAATTTAGCATTTTGCGCGATTTTTTTAATCTTCGGATTTTCTAGCACTGGCTTTAATTTCGCCAACACGCTATCAAGCGGTAACTGCTCGGGAACACCCAGATATTGATGAGCAAGTGGAATATAAGCAGCTTCATGCGGCGTGATACTGAGCGAAATCCCGACTAATTTAGCATGCACATGATCGACATTATCCGTTTCAGTATCGAATGCAAATTGTTGACTTTGGGATAATTTGGTTACCCACTGATCTAATTGTTTATCAGTCAAAATGCATTGATAATCAGTCTGCTTATTTTTGGCGGATGAATGTTCTTGCGCCAATAACGGCATATTCTGATTCACATTGACCGCTGATGCTTTTTGATTTTTTAAAAAACTGCCCGATATCAACTCTTTTTGCCAACGATGAAAGCCATAATAAGCAAATAATTCGTTTAATGCATTAACATCCATATCGCTCGACATGAGCTGTTCATTAGTAAAATCTAATTGCACATCGGTTTTAATCGTTGCCAGCAAATAAGACAATTCGGCTTCTTTTTGATTATCAATCAATTTTTGTTTTAACGATTTTGCACCACGGATTGATAATTTTTCAATATCATCTAAACGCTGATAGATATCTTTAACACTGTTAAATTCAGTTAATAAACTTTGGGCCGTCTTTTCACCTACTCCCGGAACCCCTGGGATATTATCAGACGAATCGCCTCTTAATGCTAAATAATCAATAATCTTTTCGGGTGGCACACCAAATTTTTCCATCACGCCTTTCGGATCAAGCACCGTATTATTCATGGTATTAATCAGGGTAATTTTATCACTGACAAGCTGTGCCATATCTTTATCACCGGTACTGATTAAAACGTCCAGATTCTCCTTTTCAGCCTGCCTTGCTAGTGTACCAATCACATCATCCGCTTCCACACCTTCAATACAGAGTAAAGGCAGACCCATAGCTTTTAAAATAGTGTGAATTGGTTCAATTTGCGGACGAAGATTTTCCGGCATTGCCTCACGTGTGGCTTTATACTCGCTGTAGATTTCGTTACGGAAAGAGCCGCCTTTAGCATCGAAAACAACAGCAATATGTGTCGGATTGTACTGATTAATCAGACTACGGATCATATTGATGACACCAAAAATAGCCCCTGTTGGCTCACCTTTGGCATTGGTTAACGGCGGACATGCAAAAAAAGCACGATAGAGATAAGAAGATCCATCAATCAGGATAATTGGTGTTTTATTTGGCATTAGTATTACCCAAAGGTTATTCGCTATAATGGTTAACAGTATACCCCAATTAACAACAATATTCTTATTATCTACAACAATAAAATGTAAAAATCTTTCATATTTACACAATGTTTTAATAGAAAGTTTTAACTTAAAAAACTGTATATTGCAAAATGAGTATTATATAATACTGTATCTTTTTTAACCTGAGTATACGATTAATGACACAGTTAAGTCTTGCTGCACAAAAAGTTAAAGATGCACTGGCAGCTAAAAATCTTGAAACCCCTTCTTGTCGTTTAGCAATGGATAATAGTGAGCGCAAGGCAAAAATCGAAGAACATTTTCGTGAGATCATGAAATTAATGGAGTTGGATCTTACTGATGACAGTCTTGCCGAAACACCACATCGTGTCTCTAAAATGTATGTTGATGAGATTTTTTCTGGGCTCTATTATGAAAATTTTCCCAAAATCACACTCATTGAAAATAAAATGCAAGTCGACGAGATGATCACCGTTCGTGATATTACCTTAACCAGTGTATGCGAACACCATTTTGTCACCATTGACGGCAAAGCCACCGTCTCTTATATCCCTAAAGATAAAGTTATTGGCTTATCCAAAATTAATCGGATTGTTGAATTTTTTTCACAGCGACCACAAGTACAAGAAAGATTAACTCAACAAATACTCGTTGCCCTTCAAACCTTACTTGGCACGGTAAATGTGGCGGTCTCAATCGATGCGACTCACTATTGTGTGAAAGCCAGAGGCATTAAAGATTCAAGCAGTATGACAACCACGACCGCACTGGGTGGCGGATTTAAAACCAATCCAAGTACCAGACAAGAATTTTTAAGAGCATTACATCACTATTAATATAAGGATATTCAATGAAATTTTTATCACTCATTTTTATGGTATTATTGATAACAGCATGCTCTGAACAGGAGTCTAATAATTCTAATAATAACGATAAATTTATTGGTTTTTGGGTAGAAGGTGGTCCCGATTTTAAATATACTGCAACCTATGCCAATCTTGTTGAAATAAGTAAACAAGGGGATAATTACTTTATCAATGAAAACTATGTTTATGGTAATGATCAAACCATTGCGATGCGAAAAGTCACAAAACCCCAAGACAATTTCGATGGACTCGCTTATCCATCAGAAAGAAATTTTGGTTTAGAAAACAGAGTGACTTTTCATGGTGATAACTATTCAAAAATCGGTATATTTAATACAGTTTTCTTTCGAATTTCAAAAGAAGAAGCAGAACAAATTAAACGTGATGTAAAAGAGTGCGAAGAGATAGAAAAAAACCGTTTTTTTATTCCTAAAGCGCAACAAGCTGAATATAAAAAACGGGCAAATGAGCTGGCTTATTGTCGGATTTTTTGGTAACAATCAAAATTGACGTAAACCTAAATTCAGCGGATTTTTGTAACAATCTTATGGGAATTGAATATTTAACAATAATCAAAACCTAAAACTCAAATAAAAAACAACCGAAAATCAGCTTTATATTACGTGCATCTTCAAGAAAGATTGGTATAATTCTCGGCTACTTGAGTTAAATTACACAGTTAAATAACACATTTTCATGAAGATCATTCGCGGTATTGCTAATTTAAAAAATCAATTTTCCCAGTGCGTACTGACATTGGGCAATTTTGATGGCGTACATTTAGGACATCAGCAATTAATTAATCATTTAATCACCCAAGGTAAAAAATTAAATCTACCAACCGTGGTTATGCTATTTGAACCGCAACCGTTAGAGTTTTTTTGTTCGGAAAATGCCCCTTCCCGATTAACCTCATTTCAAGAAAAAGTGATTTTTATTGAAAAACTCGGTATCGACTATATTATTGCTGTTCCGTTTACTCAAACCTTTGCCAAAATGTCTGCTGATGACTTTATTCAAGCGTGGTTGATAAATCAGTTACGGGCCAAATATATTATTATTGGTGATGATTTTCGGTTTGGGTTTGAACGTAAAGGGGATATTCATCTTCTTGAACATTATGCACAAAAAAATGATTTTACTGTCGAAAGCATGCCAACCTACGTTTGGAATCAGTTACGAATTAGTAGTACCGCGGTGCGTAAAGCTTTACTCAACAATGATTTTGAATTAGCTCGTTGCCTATTAGGTCGACCATATAGCATTCAAGGGCGTGTTATTCATGGCAATGCATTAGCAAGGCAATTAGGTTTTCCTACGGCAAATATTCAACTACACCGCAAAAAACCAGCCTTACACGGTGTCTATTTAGTTAACGTCAAAAATTGTTGTAGCCAACAATCTTATTATGGCATTGCTAATATTGGTATAAGACCAACTATTCAAGGAAAAAAAGCCATTTTAGAAGTGAATCTATTTGACTTTTCGGGTGATATTTATGGACAATATTTAGACGTCACCTTCCTCGAAAAATTACGAGACGAGAAAAAATTTGACTCTATAACAGCGTTAAAAGAACAAATTACACAAGATGTTTGCACTGCGAAAAAGATCAGTGCACAATTAACCAATTAAGAAAGTAGTATCAACAAAATTAACTGGAATAAATCAGCATGACAGATTATAAAAATACATTGAATTTACCGGAAACCGGTTTCCCAATGCGAGGTGATCTTGCCAAACGTGAACCGGCGATGTTGCAAAACTGGTACGATAAAGAACTTTATCGCAAAATCCGCCAAGTAAAAAAAGGGAAAAAAGCCTTTATTTTGCATGATGGCCCTCCTTATGCAAACGGCAAACTTCATATTGGTCATGCAGTTAATAAAATTATCAAAGATATTATCATTAAATCAAAAGGTTTAAGCGGTTATGATTCCCCATATATTCCAGGGTGGGACTGTCATGGTCTGCCAATCGAACAAAAAGTTGAAGAACAAGTTGGCAAACCAGGCTTAAAAGTGACACCGGCTGAGTTTCGTCAAATTTGTCGTGACTATGCTGCTTCTCAAGTTGAACTACAAAAAGCTGATTTTATACGTATGGGTGTATTGGGTGATTGGCAAAATCCCTACCGCACAATGAATTACGATACGGAAGCGAACATTATTCGAGCGTTAGGCAAAGTCATCAAAAACGGGCATTTAGTCAAAGGGGCAAAACCTGTTTACTGGTGTACAGATTGTATGTCTTCGTTAGCAGAAGCAGAAGTAGAATATTATGATAAATCTTCACCCGCTATAGATGTAAAATTTAAAGCGGTAGATAACCAAGCTGTTGCGAGTAAATTTGGCGTTCATACCGATTTAACTATTTATGCCGTGATTTGGACGACAACACCTTGGACATTACCCGCTAGCCGAGGTATTGCCTTAAATGCTGAGTTTGAATATCAACTGGTACAAATAAACGATAAAGAATGCTTAATTTTAGCCACTGATCTGGTCGAATCCGTCATGAAACGTGCCGAAATTTCAGAATGGAAAATTCTTGGCAGCTGTAAAGGTGATGCGCTTGAGCTATTACGCTTTAAACACCCTTTCCTTGATTTTGATGAACCCATTGTACTTGGTGAACACGTTACGGTTGATGCTGGTACCGGTGCGGTGCACACTGCGCCCGGCCATGGTGCGGAAGACTTTTTAGTTGGTCAAAAATATGGACTTGAAGTTGCTAACCCTGTTGGTGGCAATGGGTGCTATTTACCGGGCACAGGTGCAGGCTTAGATGGTTTATTTGTATTTAAAGCGAATAAAGTTGTGATCGACATATTAAAAGACCACAATGCGCTACTTCATTTTGAAAATATTGAACATAGCTATCCATGTTGTTGGCGTCACAAAACACCGGTTATTTATCGTGCAACACCGCAATGGTTTATTAGCATGGATAAACAAGGTTTACGTGCCCAATCATTACAAGAAATTAAACAAGTTCGCTGGATTCCGGATTGGGGACAAGCACGAATTGAGACAATGGTTGCTAATCGCCCTGACTGGTGTATCTCTCGTCAACGCACATGGGGCGTACCGATGACGTTATTTGTCCATAAAGAGACCGAAGAGTTACACCCCGATACCCTAGCACTGGTTGAAAAAGTCGCTAAATTAGTTGAACAACACGGTATCCAAGCGTGGTGGGATGCAGATATCAAAGATTTGCTTGGCCCCGATGCAGACGATTATCGCAAAGTGCCAGATACCCTTGATGTCTGGTTTGATTCAGGATCAACTTTCTTTTCGGTAGTCGGTGTACGCCCTGAGTTTGAAGGGCACGAAGCTGACATGTATTTAGAAGGTTCAGATCAACATCGTGGTTGGTTTATGTCATCATTAATGCTATCAACAGCGATTGATAACAAAGCCCCTTATAAGCAAGTGTTAACACATGGTTTTGTGGTTGACGGTCAAGGTCGAAAAATGTCTAAATCGTTAGGCAATATCGTTACCCCACAAGAAGTTATGGGTAAACTCGGAGCAGATATTCTACGTCTATGGATTGCTTCGACTGATTATTCGGGTGAAATGAGCTATTCTGACGAAATCATCAAACGTGCAGCGGATAGTTACCGTCGTATTCGTAATACAGCTCGCTTTTTACTGGCTAACTTAAACGGCTTTGATCCAGCTAAAGACATGATCAAACCTGAAGATATGGTGGTACTGGATCGCTGGGCGGTCAGCATGGCAAAAGAGGCACAAGATCAAATTATCCAAGCTTACGAAAGCTATGATTTCCATAAAGTCGTACAACGTATTATGCAATTCTGTTCAATTGAAATGGGATCATTCTATTTAGATATTATTAAAGATCGTCAGTACACTGCAAAAAGTGATAGCGTTGCTCGTCATAGTTGCCAAACTGCCTTATATCATATTGCTCAAGCAATGGTACGTTGGATAGCGCCGGTACTATCTTTTACCGCTGATGAAATTTGGCAATATTTACCTTCAGCCGAAAAATCAGAATTTGTATTTGAAGATGAATGGTATAACGAACTATTTAGTTTATCCGATAATGAAACATTAAATAGTGAGTATTGGGCGCAAATTCTAGCAATTCGTAGCGAAGTAAACAAAGTGCTAGAACAAGGTCGTAACGATAAAGTGATTGGTGGTTCTCTTGAAGCCGCTGTTACCCTTTATGCAGACGATCAGATTGCCACAGCACTCGCTAAATTAGAGAACGAATTACGCTTTGTACTACTCACGTCACAAGCCAGCGTGAAACCACTAGACAGTGCGCCACAACAGGCAGTACAAAGTGATATAGCCGGTCTTAAAATCGAGCTCACGAAAGCGCAAGGTGATAAGTGTCCTCGCTGTTGGCATTACACCATTGATAATGAACCAACAACACACTTATGTAAACGCTGTGAAGAAAACATTCATGGTAAGGGTGAAGTTAGACATTTCGCCTAGCAATAGAATGACAGATAAACACGGCTATAAGACAATAGCTTATAGCCACTTATTACATTAAGCGCCGACAACAGTCGGCGAAATATCATCATGAGCATGAACTTTATGAAAAAAGAGAATGGACTTTACTGGTTAATTATTAGCACAATTGTGTTCTTTGTTGATATTGCTAGTAAATTTTGGATCCTAAATAAATTCAACCTTTATGAATCAATCAACGTGTTACCTTTCTTCTCGATTACTTATGTACAAAATATTGGCGCTGCATTTAGTATTTTTGAAGGTCAACGTTGGATGCTTGCAGCCGTTGCTTTACTCATTAGTGGTGCCATTGTGTATATGCTTTATCGTAACAAACGACAGCAAAAATTAGAAAATTTTTCACTATCACTTATATTAGGTGGTGCATTAGGCAACCTATTTGACCGCCTTTATCATGGTTTTGTGGTTGATTTTCTAGATGTAAATTTCGGTTGCTGGCACTACCCAACCTTTAATATTGCTGATTGTGCGATTTGTATCGGTATTGGATTATTTATTCTAAGTAGTTATAAAAAACCCCAAAAGACCGAATAACATGCAAATTATTTTAGCTAACCCTCGAGGTTTTTGTGCTGGTGTTGATCGAGCTATCACGATCGTTGAACGCGCACTTGAACTCTTTGGCGCACCTGTTTATGTTCGCCATGAAGTGGTGCATAACCGCTATGTGGTTAACAACTTGAAAGAGCTAGGCGCAATTTTTATTGAACAAATTGACGAAGTCCCTGACGATAGTATTCTTATCTTTTCTGCGCATGGTGTATCTAAAGCGGTGCGTGAAGAAGCAAAAAAACGAAAACTTCGTATCTTTGATGCGACTTGCCCGTTAGTGACTAAAGTTCATATGGAAGTGGCAAGATCCAGTTATCGTGGTGAAGAAGTAGTCTTAATCGGTCATGCCGGGCATATTGAAGTGGATGGTACATTAGGTCAATACAATAATCCTAATGGTGGTATTTATTTGATTGAATCGATAAACGATGTTCAAACATTACAAGTCAAAAACGAAGATCACCTGTGCTTTACCACCCAAACGACCTTATCAGTGGAAGATACGGCGGAAATCATTGCTGCCTTAAAAGTACGATTTCCTAAAATCCGTAGCCCGCGTAAAAATGATATTTGTTATGCCACAACCAATCGACAACAAGCCGTAAAACAACTTTCATCACAAGCAGATGTGATACTTGTCGTCGGCTCAAAAAATTCATCCAATTCCAACCGATTAGCTGAACTTGCCAGACGCAACAGTAAAAATGCTTATTTGATTGATTATGCCACCGATATTGAACAAGAATGGTTAATTAATGCTCGCACGGTGGGCGTAACGGCAGGCGCATCTGCGCCCGATATTTTAGTGCAACAGGTTATTGAACATTTGAAAAGTTTGGGTTGCACATCACTGATCGAAACAGACGGGATTTTAGAAAATATTACCTTTGAAATTCCTAAAGAATTGCGTATTGAAGTAAAAGCAAACTAACGGGTTAATTTGTGTGTTTTAGTTGCTCAAACTTTGCCAATAGCTGATCATGGGTCTCGATATGCTCAGGATCAGCAATAATAGCATTTTGAATGGGGCAAACACGCTGACAAGTTGAATGATCATAATAACCGACACATTCAGTACATTTGTTGGGATCGATTTCATAAGTATCAAACCCCATAGAGATAGCCTCGTTAGGACATTCAGGCTCACACATATCACAATTAATACATTTACTGGTTATTTTTAATGCCATTGCTCAATTAACTTTATCATCTCCAAAAAATTTGCGCCATTATAGCGCAATCCTTCCTAATTTCTAAAAAAGAATACAGCTATCATGTTCGTGATAGACCAAATAAGTTTGAATTTATTGAAATATTTCAATATAAATTAGATAATTTAGCCTGTATTATTTTCATAATAATTACAATTTATTAAGAATAGTTATCAATAACATTTATATTATTACGCTACAATGCTAAAACGATTAAAGAATAGAATAAAAGGATGAAAAGATATTGTTAAAGTTAATTAAATTCAAAAATATAGTGATTGCTATTTTTCTGTTTGTGCTTCTCTATATTATCAAGCTGATCGTTTTTCCGTCACAATCGCCAGTGAATTATATTACCTCACCTGTGACTAAAGTTAATATTGAAAAAACGGTACTGGCTGATGGAACAATTAGCGCCTTCAAGCAAGTCAGCGTGGGTGCGCAGGTTTCGGGTCAGATCAAAAAGTTATATGTTGAATTAGGTGATCAAGTTAAACAAGGAGACATGATTGCTGAAATTGATGATTTAAAACAAAGCAATGATTTGAAACAAGCCGAAGCTTCGCTTAGTAGCCTTGAAGCACAACGTAAATCAAAACAAGCCAACTTAATTAATTACCAACTGACTTATAATCGCCAATTAAAACTCGTCAATAAAGGTGTCGGCGTTCAATCCGATTTAGATTCAGCCAAAGCCGATCTCGATGCAATCAAAGCCGATATCGCTGCCTTAGATGCAAATATCATCAGTGCACAAGTCGCTGTTGATACAGCCAAAGTGAATCTTGGTTATACCAAAATACGATCACCTATTGATGGCGTGATTGTCGCCATACCCGTTGATCAAGGTCAAACCGTTAACTCTGTGCAAAGTGCACCAACCATTGTGAAAGTTGCACAATTGGATAAGATGACCGTTGAAGCACAAATTTCAGAAGCGGATGTCATTAATGTAAAAAAAGGAATGCCCGTCTATTTCACCATATTAGGCGAACCTAATAGACGTTTTGACGGTTTAACATTACGCGCCATTGAACCTGCGCCAGATTCGATTAATACGGAAAGTTCATCAAGTTTAAGTTCTTCGTCATCCACCACCAAAACAGCAATTTACTATAATGGATTATTCGATGTTGATAATCCTGATCATATTTTACGAATTTCGATGACAGCCCAAGTTTATATTGTTTTATCTGAAGCAAAAGATGTATTGGCAATCCCATCTCAAGCAATCCAAAAAAATTTGGCAGATAATAAAGCAATTGTCTATGTACTTAATCAACAAAATAATGCTGAAGAACGAGAAGTCAGTTTAGGTATCAATAATAATATTAATGTGGAAATCAAATCCGGACTTAAAGAAGGGGAAGTCGTCATTATTGGTAGTGACAATGGCGCATTATTCAATCCTAATGGACGCACGCCGAGGATAAGATTCTGATATGACAAACACTAATAATCCGCTGATCAAACTTGAAAACATTGTTCGTGAATTTCCAGCTGGCGATTCAACCATACAAGTGCTTAAAAGCATCAATCTAACGATTAATGCTGGCGAAATGGTTGCCATTATTGGTGCGTCTGGTTCGGGCAAATCAACATTAATGAATATTTTAGGTTGTTTAGATAAACCAAGCTCTGGCGTCTATACCATTGGAGGACGAACCACCAATCAATTATCACCTGATGAATTAGCTGAATTACGTCGTGAACACTTTGGTTTTATCTTTCAACGTTATCATTTGCTAAACGCCTTAACGGCACAAGGTAATGTTGAAATCCCTGCTATTTATGCCGGAATCACCAATGAACAACGGAAAAAACGAGCTATTGAAATATTAACCCGTTTAGGGCTTGAAGATAAGATTAATAATAAACCCAGTCAATTATCTGGCGGTCAACAACAGCGTGTCAGTATTGCTCGAGCCTTAATAAACGGCGGACAAGTTATTTTAGCAGATGAACCGACGGGCGCACTTGACCGTAAAAGCGGCTTAGAAGTCATGGCTATCTTGCGAGAACTTCATAAACAAGGGCATACCGTCATTATTGTGACACATGATAGCAATATTGCCCAAAGTGCAGAACGGATTATTGAAATCAGTGACGGAAATATTATCTCTGACTCAATCAATCCTAACTATCACGCAGAAGAAGAGGATCATCGCCAAGTCAAACAGATCGAAACGACTAAAACCCAAGACAACTTTCAAGCTAAGTATAATCGTTTTCGAGATGCCTTTAATATGGCAATATTGTCGATGCTTTCTCAACGATTACGAACTTTTCTTACCATGCTTGGTATTATCATTGGTATTGCCTCGGTAGTTTCAATGGTTGCCTTAGGCGAAGGCACAAAACAAAAAATATTATCGAATATAAATTCGTTAGGGACAAGCACACTCGAAATTTATCCCGGAAGCGGATTTGGGGATCGCAACGCAGATAAAATTACCACCTTACGCTCATCCGACGCCGACTTTTTAGCAAAACAAAGTTTTGTACATAGCACGACCCCAAATCTGGCAACATCAGTCTATTTTCGGGTTAAAAATTTGGCTGTAACGGGGACTGTAAATGGTGTGGGAGAGCAATTTTTTGCCGTTCGTGGTTATAACATTACCCAAGGTATTGCGTTTGATCAGGCCAGTGTTGCTTCGTCAGCACAAGATGCCGTTATCGATGAAAATACCGTTAAACAGCTATTTAAGAATGAAAATCCAATCGGCAAAATTCTGATGGTGGGTCAATTACCGGTACGAATAATTGGCGTTGCCACAAAACAACAACAAGGTTTTGGTAATAATGAAAGCCTTAACATCTGGCTTCCTTACACCACAGTCATTAATCGCATGGTGGGACAAACCTCGTTAAGAAGTATTACGGTTCGGGTCAATGATAATGTTGATTTATCGATTGCTGAACAAGCGATTAATAAAATCATGATACAACGTCATGGTGTTAAAGACTTTTTTATTTTTAATTCAGACAGCATTCGTGACACCGTTAACTCCTCAGCTTGGGTATTAACATTATTAATTTCAACCATTGCATTTATCTCACTGTTAGTGGGGGGGATTGGTGTTATGAATATCATGCTAGTATCCGTCACAGAAAGAACCCGAGAGATTGGCGTACGCATGGCAGTGGGTGCACGTTCAAGTGATATACTGCAACAGTTTTTAATCGAAGCGGTATTAGTATGTCTTATCGGTGGTACATTAGGCATCTTATTATCATTTGTGGTTGGTGGGATTTTCAATTATGTTGTCACATCTTTTGCGATGCGTTTTTCTATCATTTCAATTATCGCTGCCTTTAGTTGTTCAAGTGTCATTGGCATAATTTTTGGTTATTTTCCAGCTAAACGAGCCGCCAAACTTGATCCGATTTATGCTTTAGAACGAGAATAACGTTTTTAAAACCTCACCTAAAATTAAAATCCCTCTGCAATCATGATATTGCAAAGGGATTTAAAATAACAACCTTAAAAATTGTCATCATGTTACATTCAAATACTATGACAATTTATCGCACTCAAAACAGATGTTTTAATCAATGACACTCGCTTAATTTTTGGTTTTCGGATCTAAGCCGACTAAGAACGAAGTCACTCTTAAATAATCATTAATAAATGCTTGTTCATCAGATATATTAAGTCCTTTGGAATTGACATAAAACTTGCGATTAACGATAACAGAAGGTATTGAGTTTGGTTTCAATTCTTTAATGGCATCGGTTTGTTGTGCCATAAAAGCTTTAACTAAAAAATTGTCTTTCGTTTCATCAAACGTTTTACTATCCACACCTAACGTTAAAAATACCGCTTTGATGTCGTCAGCAGTTTTTATGCTACGCTCTTCTTGTATTGCCTGATAAAAAGCGTCTGAAGCTTTATCTTGAATACCAAGTACATTCGCTATCGCCCATGCTTGAGCAAGTTCCTTGGCAAGTGGCCCAAAATCCTCTAAATGATAACGTTTAAATTTTACCCCTTCTGGTAAATCCTTGCTGATAAGTTGTGCACCATGATATTTTGTTTCAAATCGGTAGCAACTAGGACAATTAAATGAAAAAAACTCAATCACTTCTTTGTCTGGTGATGGATTAGTCGGTAGTACAACATACTGAACACCTTTTTCAATCGGTGCTAATGGTGCCGTAATAGTCGGTGTTTGATTTTCCTTAGAGTCAATACTTGCGGGGGCTTGCTCTGCAAAACTATTTACCGAAAAAAGTAATACTCCCAAAGCAATAAACGTCTTTTTCATTAGTCAATTCTCCTTATTATTTAATAATGCCACGCGCTTTTAACAAGGCACTTTTAAAATCATCTTCATAATCTTTTTTCAGACCGGGGATAGCTTCATTTTTATCAGCGTCACGCATTTTTAAATGATAAATCAGAACCTCATCACTTAACTCTTTTAAGTCGCCTTTAAAACCTGCTTCTTGCCCTAATTGCGCAAGAAATTGTAACAGATTCAGATCTGAGTCTTTTTCCCAGGCTGCCTGTAATAACTCCATTAATTCATCAATACGATGACATTTCATAATTCATACCTTTTTGTATACTTCAAATTAATTGAAGATGATGAGATAAAATTAATGTTAAATATTTAACGCTATAAATTCTGTCACAGAAACATAAACAATAGTAGCGATTCTTTTTATTAAATACAAACGACACGTTAAAAGTCATGGGTATCGACTTATCTTTCAATACAATTTAATGTCTATAAAATAATTGTGATAAGTCTATTTTCCCTTATAACTTAAATTAATTTTGCTATATAGTAATGCTATTTAGATTTTTCGCAATGTGAAACAGAGACATTTTATGGGCAAACTACCTATTACAACAATTATCTTAGCTGGCGGAAAAAGTACCCGAATGAATGGTAACGATAAAGGATTATTACAGCTAAATGGTAAACCGCTTTATCAACATGTCATTGAACGTATTGAATCACAAACAGATTTCATCATGATTAACTGTAATCGCAATCTAAATCAATATCAAAAGGCAGGCTATCCTACCTTCATTGATGATTTAGCGGGTTATCATGGCCCCCTTTCCGGCATTTACAGTGGGTTATTACGTAGCACTACCGACTGGAACTTATTTGTCAGTTGTGATACGCCTTTTTTACCTGACGATTTAATCTTTCGTTTAACCCAACACACCACGACACATTACGCTATTTATCCCTTTGACGGGCGGTATCATCATCCAACCATTTTATTGATTCATAAAACCATCATTACCCCACTTAAAGCTTATTTGGCACAAGGTGAACGTAAATTGATGTTATTTTTACAACAAATCAATGCTTATTCTGTCGATTTTAGTGATAAACCATCATGTTTTACCAATATTAATACCCCTGAGATACTTGAGCAACTCACTCAATCAAAAAAATAAATCTCTTATTTCTAGATTAAACTGCTATTTATTCCATTTTGTTAGGTGTTTAGCAAAATCGTCTATTTCAACATCCTGTGTTGCCCAAGAAGTACAAAAACGTAACCCGATATGCGCCTCATCAATTGCCCCAAGATTATCGACCGAATAATGTGCAAGGATTTTCTTGGCTAATCGTTTTGGCACACTAACAAATAATTGATTGCTTTGTGGTTTACTTAAGAATGAAAATCCAGCATTTTCAAACAGTGTTTGCAGTTTATCTGCCATATAATTACTATGCTTACCCAGTTTGATATACAAGTTGTTTTGCATCAACGCATTCATTTGTACGGCAACGATCCAACTTTTAGCTAAAATTGCGCCTTTTTGCTTCATACTAAATCGAAAATCTTGGTTAATCGTCAGGTTATTAAACACCAATGCTTCACCCGCAAATGCCCCTACTTTCGTGCCACCTATATAAAAAACATCGGTATATTTAGCTAAATCCGGAAAGGTTAGATCATTATCTTTAGCCGCTAATGCCATTGCCAGACGTGCACCATCTAAATACAGATAAAGTTGATTATTTTGACAAAATTGATATAGCTTTTTAAGCTCTTGCTTACTATAAATAGTACCAAGTTCGGTGGTGTTTGAAATATACACTAATTTAGGTTGTACCATATGTTCATCATGATGATGTGCCAAAACGGGTTTTAGCAATTCAGGCGTCAATTTTCCATCTTGGCTTTTCACCGTTAATACTTTATGTCCTGTTGCTTCAATCGCCCCTGTTTCATGCACATTAATATGTCCACTTTCGGTCGCAATAACCGCTTGATAAGGTTTTAAAATATGCGAAATAACCGTTAAATTCGTGATAGTTCCACCTGGCATAAAATGTATATCTGCATTCGGCGATTTTAGACGCTTTTTGATATTTTCTTTAACTTGATGACAGCACTCATCTAAACCATAGCCACTTAACTTTTTATTGGTCGTTTCAACAAAGCTTTTTAACAAGCTTGGATGCACTGTTTGGTTATAATCATTCAAAAAATCATACATATCATTACCTTTATTCCGCCTTCATTTTTTAATATGATGTTATATTAATCGCATCTTCAATATAACACGATAAAGCAGAGAGTCTATGAACAATACAAAAATGATTGGAATTAGTGGCTATAGTGGCAGTGGTAAAACGACCCTACTCAAAAAAATAATTCCTTTATTGGTCGAACAGGGTTTTCGCATAGGCTCGTTAAAGCATGCGCATCATAATATTGAACTAGATATTCCCGGAAAAGATAGTTATGAACTGCGAAAAGCCGGTTCTTTACAAACCATTATTGCTTGTGATAACCGCTATGCATTTATTGAAGAGACCCCAAACAATCCTGTCGATTTATCGACACTGATTAACCAATTTAGCCATGTCGATATCGTTTTGGTTGAAGGATTTAAAGAAGAGAAAATACCTAAAATTATTTGTCATCGGCATACAAATCAACCTCAGCTGTATATTGACGAATATACCCTAGCCATCGCCAGTGATGAACCATTAGAGAGTCATCTACCTGTATTTGATATCAATCAAGCCGATCCAATCGTTGAGTTTATAAAAGGATATTTATCATTGCCAAAACAGCATAAATAAAAGATAAAGGGTGTATTAACCTATCTTTTTAAGCAAACCGAAACAAAAAAGGGAAATACTTCATTTCCCTTTTATTTCAGCATAATCGCTTATTTATTTCGCAACAATCACCATTGCCGGACGGATTAAACGACCATTTAAGGTATAACCTTTTTGAATGGTATTGACGATTTGACCTGATTGATGATCTGGCGATTCAACCATGCTAATCGCTTGGTGAATATCAGGATTTAATTGTGAATCTACTGTGTTAATCACTTCAATCCCAAACTTTTTGACGGTATCTAAAAATGATTTTAAGGTAAGCTCTAATCCTTCAACAGTTGCTTGATGTTCAGGATTATTTTTATCGGTAGATTCTAGAGCTCGCTCTAAATTATCGATAACTGGCAACAGTTCATTCGAAAATTTTTCTAACGCAAATTTTCGTGCTTTATCAACGTCTTGTTCAACACGTTTACGAACATTATCAATCTCAGCACGGGCACGAATCATCGCCTCACTCTCATTTTTTTTCGCAATTTGTAATGCCTGTTCTAATTCAGCAATACGTGCATCTTTCGCTTTTAATTGCTCCTCGTAATTCGGTTCAGCTGGTGCTTCTGATTCTTTTGGTTCTTCTACCGCTACATCAATGTTAGATTCATTTTCTGACATGTTCTTGTCTTGCTCTGTCATAAGGTACTCCAAATATAGTCGAAAACTTAGTGAATTAAGGTTATTATGGGGACGATTTTTGTTATTGCAAGGTTATCTCTATAGGTTAATATATATTTTTTTATTTTTAATTAAAAAAATCAATGATACTTAAATAAAAAAATGACAAGGATATTTTATGGGTGCACCATTTAAATGTATTGGTTTAGTTGGCATTCCACGCAAATTAGACGCTATCGAAACCCACAGAGTGCTTTATGATTGGTTAATCAAATTAGGTATTCGTGTTTTAGTTGAAGACCGATTAGCGGAATTTATTAAATTTCCAGCCAATGTCTATGCCAATTTGGATACGATTGGAGAACAAGCTGATCTGGCCATTGTTGTTGGTGGCGATGGCAATATGTTGCGTTCGGCTCGCTATTTATCACACTATAAAATTAGAGTAATCGGCGTGAATCGGGGTAATTTGGGCTTTTTAACCGACATTTCGCATGAGCAAGTCGTAGAACAGTTAAGTCCAGTTATTGCCGGAGAATATGACGATGACCCTCGCTTTTTACTTGAAGTTTCAATTTATGATAATGGCAATCTCATCAATTCCGGTTTTGCTGTTAATGAAATTGTCGTTACGCCCAATACCGTTGCGCATATGATTGATTACGATGTGTATATCAATGAACGCAATGCATTCTCACAGCGTGCGGATGGTTTAATTATTGCAACCCCAACCGGCTCTACCGCCTACTCCTTGTCTGCTGGTGGACCAATTTTAGCGCCTCACTTAGATGCACTCATTATTACACCAATGTTTCCACACTCATTGGCGGTAAGACCATTAGTCATCAAAAGTGATAACCCTATCCATCTTAAGTTTCCAACCACTGCATTAGATTTGAATATTGCTTGCGATAGCCAAATTATTTTACCGGTCAAACCAAGCTATGATGTTATTATTCGCCGTTCTGGATATGAATTTAATTTAATTCATTCTAAAGATTATGATTATTTTAATAACCTTTCCAGTAAATTGGGTTGGTCACAAAAAATGTATTAAATCATTTAGCTAACCACTTTTAGACAGAAAATCATTATCGATTATGGCTCGCAGGTAATCATTTTAACCTGCGAGCATACCAAGAAGGTAAAAATGCTGTTATTTTAAATCAGCAGGGAATCACATAAGCCAACACATAAACAGTCAGGGATGAAAAAATCGCTGCAATTACATCATCCACCATAATACCAAAACCACCGGGCACACGCTTATCAAACCAACGAATAGGCCAAGGTTTTGCCATATCAAATACTCGAAAAGCAACAAAAGCAATCGCAATCCATAGTAGTGAATATTGTGGGATAAAAAATAGCGTTATCCACATACCAACAAATTCATCCCAAACGATATGCCCTGAGTCATGCGTATGTGTATCATCTGATGTCTTTTGACAAAGAAAACAGCCAAACATAAATGTCACAAAAATAAAGATCCAATATAAAATCGGTTGTAACTCGTTAAATAACAACCACAGCGGAATCGCCATTAATGACCCCATTGTGCCAGGCATAATTGGGGATAAGCCACTTCCTAATCCCACCGCTAAAAAATGGATCGGATTAGTAAGTTTTAAGTGTTTTTTAAAATCTTTATTACGTGCTTGTTTTGTCATGTTTGCTTTTAAATTTGATAAAATGATGCCGACTTAACGTCGGCAAACATAGCAAAATGCTGATAGTTAATTAGCATTTTTATTGATGAGTATTATATTATTCGTCTTTGGTTAACGTTGCAACCATTACGGCTTTAATGGTATGTAAACGATTTTCTGCTTCATCAAAAACAATACTCTGTCGAGATTCAAATACATCGTTAGTCACTTCTAAACCATCTGTTAAACCATATTGCGCTGCCATTTGCTTGCCGACGGTGGTATTCATATCGTGAAAAGCGGGCAAACAGTGCATAAATTTCACATCGGGATTATGAGTAAGATTAATCACATTTTGATTAATTTGATAAGGCGCCAACAGTTTGACCCGTTCATCCCAAACGTCTTTAGGTTCTCCCATGGAAACCCACACATCGGTATAGAGAAAATCAACGCCGTTAACACCATCAGCAACATCTTCTGTTAAAAGGATTTTAGCCCCTGTCGTTTTTGCTATATCTTGGCACTGTTCGACCAGTTCCGATTCGGGTTGGCACGCTTTAGGCGCCACTAAACGAATCTCCATACCCATTAAAGCTGCGCCTTCCATCAACGAATTCCCCATATTATTACGCGCATCACCTAGATAGGCGAATTTGACACTGCTTAATGCCCGATTGCCGATATGTTCTTTCATGGTCATAAAGTCAGCTAAAATCTGTGTAGGGTGTGCTTCGGTGGTTAATCCATTCCACACAGGGACACCGGCATACTTCGCTAAAGTTTCGACAATATCTTGTCCATAACCTCGATACTCAATACCGTCATACATCCGTCCTAATACACGGGCAGTATCTGCAATAGATTCTTTATGGCCTATTTGGCTCCCACTTGGACCTAAATAAGTCACTTGGGCACCTTGATCAAATGCGCCCACTTCAAAAGCACAGCGCGTACGGGTTGAGTCTTTTTCGAAAATTAAGGCAATATTTTTACCCACCAGATGTTTTTTTTCAGTGCCTTGTTGCTTAGCGTGCTTTAATTGAATAGAAAGATCGATTAATTGATTAATTTCGCTTGGGGTGAAATCGAGTAAACGTAAAAAGTGGCGCTGATAAAAACCGTGCATGACGAGCTCCTAATCGAGATTATTATTCGCGCCATTCTATTTGAATAATTATTCACTTTCAAGCTAAACATAATAATATCTTTGATAATTTATGTGATTCGTTACAAGTCTCAAAAATGAGACATTATTATTCAATTAATTTTAATAATATTGCTTTTTTTGTATAAAAAAGTGTAATAAAATGGCTAAATATTATCTTTTCAAGATTAATAGCAATGAATTTTTATTCATATATAATGATTTTTTATTCTTAAAGGTCTTTTTAATCATGCAAACTTATGCCCTCCTTATATTACAAGACGGTTCACAATTTATCGGTACATCTATCGGCGCTGAAGGTCAAACTGTTGGCGAAGTTGTTTTTAATACCTCAATGACTGGCTATCAAGAAATATTGACCGATCCCTCTTACTGTGAACAATTAGTTACTTTAACTTATCCACATATTGGTAATGTGGGCACTAATGATGCAGATGCTGAATCAAATCAAGTTTACGCAAAAGGACTTATTATTCGTGATTTGCCACTATTAGCCAGTAATTATCGCTGTGAAAAAGATCTCTCCAGTTATCTAAAACAACACAATGTTGTTGCTATTGCCGATATTGATACCCGCCGTTTAACCCGTATTTTACGTGAAAAAGGCGCACAACATGGCGTTATTGTAACGGACAAAGATAAACAGACTTTACTCGAAAATGCAGAAGCAACCAAACAAATAGCTCTCAATTTTAAAGGATTAACCGGACTTGATTTAGCTAAAGAAGTAACGTGTGCTAAAAGTTATTGTTGGACGCAAGGCATTTGGACAAGACAAAATGAGCATCCAACACAAAAACCTGAAAGTGCTTTACCCTATCATGTTGTTGCCTATGATTTTGGTGTTAAACAAACTATTTTACGAATGTTAGTTGAACGGGGTTGCAAATTAACCATTGTGCCGGCTAAAACGAGTGCCGAACAAGTTTTAGCATTACATCCTGATGGTATCTTTTTATCTAATGGACCTGGCGATCCAGCACCGTGTACGTATGCCATAGATGCCATTAAACAGTTTTTAACCACCAATATTCCGATATTTGGCATCTGTCTTGGACATCAGCTGTTAGCGCTGGCATGTGGTGCGAAAACCAAAAAAATGAAATTTGGTCACCATGGTGGAAATCATCCGGTTAAAGATCTTGAGCATGATCGTGTCATGATTACCGCGCAAAATCATGGTTTTGCCGTTGATGAACACAGTTTACCGGCTCACTTACGTGTTACGCATCAATCCCTATTCGACGGCTCATTACAAGGTATTCATCATAATCAAAAACCCGCTTTTAGTTTTCAAGGACATCCCGAAGCCAGTCCTGGGCCACATGATGCCGCCCCGCTTTTTGATCACTTTATAGAATTAATTAAATTTTACCAGCAGGAGCAATAACATGGCTAAGCGAACAGACATCAACACTATTTTAATTATTGGCGCAGGCCCGATTGTTATTGGTCAAGCATGTGAATTTGATTATTCAGGCGCACAAGCCTGCAAAGCACTACGTGAAGAAGGCTATCGGGTTATTTTAGTGAATTCCAATCCTGCCACCATTATGACCGATCCTGAACTGGCAGATGCAACCTACGTTGAACCTATTCATTGGACAACGGTGAGCAAAATTATCGAACAAGAAAAACCCGATGCGATTTTACCCACAATGGGAGGACAAACTGCCCTTAACTGCGCTCTGGAACTTGAAAAACGCGGTATTTTAAAACAATTTAATGTTGAGATGATCGGTGCTACCGCTGACGCCATTGATAAAGCCGAAGATCGCAAACGTTTTGATCAAGCCATGAAAAAAATTGGTCTTGATACGGCTCGTTCGGGTATTGCCCATTCACTGACAGAAGCTTACGCTGTACTCGAACAAGTGGGCTTTCCTTGCATTATTCGCCCTTCATTTACGATGGGCGGTACCGGTGGTGGAATTGCTTATAATACTCAAGAATTTGATGAAATTTGTACTCGAGGATTAGATTTATCACCAACGAAAGAACTACTGATTGATGAGTCATTGATCGGTTGGAAAGAGTACGAAATGGAAGTTGTGCGAGATAAAAATGATAACTGCATCATTGTCTGTTCA
Organism: Gilliamella sp. G0441; assembly: GCF_050589305.1. Taxonomy (NCBI): domain Bacteria; kingdom Pseudomonadati; phylum Pseudomonadota; class Gammaproteobacteria; order Orbales; family Orbaceae; genus Gilliamella; species Gilliamella sp. G0441. Next base: position 77,845 of record NZ_JBNRJF010000008.1, read on the forward strand.
ATTGAAAATGTTGATCCTATGGGCATTCATACCGGCGATTCCATTACTGTTGCCCCAGCTCAAACCTTGACTGATAAAGAATATCAAATCATGCGTAATGCCTCGATAGCAGTACTTCGTGAAATTGGGGTAGAAACAGGTGGATCAAATGTTCAATTTTCGGTCGATCCCAAAACAGGACGCTTGATTGTCATTGAAATGAACCCACGGGTATCTCGCTCATCCGCATTAGCGTCAAAAGCAACTGGTTTTCCTATTGCTAAAATCGCCGCCAAACTGGCAGTCGGTTATACTCTTGATGAACTCGCCAATGATATTACAGGCGGTAGAACACCGGCATCATTTGAGCCTTCGATCGACTATGTCGTCACTAAGATTCCACGTTTTAACTTTGAAAAATTTGCCGGTTGTAATGATCGCTTAACCACACAAATGAAATCAGTAGGTGAAGTCATGGCGATTGGGCGTACTTTTCAAGAATCATTACAAAAAGCACTGCGAGGACTTGAAGTCGGTGCGTGTGGTTTTGATCCGAAAATTGACAATTATGATGATGAAAAAAACCTCAATAAAATACGTTATGAGCTACAAGAAGCTGGGGCTGAACGAATTTGGTATATTGCGGATGCTTTTCGAGCCGGTTTCAGCTTAGATGACGTTTTCACATTAACCAATATTGATCGCTGGTTTTTAGTGCAGATTGAAGAGCTTATCAAGCTTGAAAACCAACTAAAATCGCAATCATTCGCTAGCCTTAATTCAGAATCATTATGGCAACTTAAGCGTAAAGGTTTTTCAGATTTACGAATCGCTAAACTGCTGAATGTTAAAGAGCAAGACGTTCGTGATCGACGAAACCAATACCATATTCATCCGGTTTATAAACGGGTTGATACTTGTGCAGCAGAATTCTCAACCGATACGGCTTATCTTTACTCAACCTATGAACAAGAGTGCGAAGCCAAACCACAATTTCATCGCCCCAAAATTATGATATTAGGCGGTGGACCTAATCGGATTGGGCAAGGTATTGAGTTTGATTACTGTTGCGTGCATGCAGCACTAGCATTACGTGAAGATGGTTATGAAACCATTATGGTTAACTGTAATCCTGAAACGGTATCAACTGATTATGATATTTCAGATCGACTCTATTTCGAGCCTGTTACATTGGAAGATGTGCTAGAAATTGCCTGCGTTGAAAAGCCAAACGGTGTAATCGTCCAATACGGTGGACAAACACCACTTAAATTGGCTCGAGCACTGGAAGCAGCAGGATTACCAATTATTGGTACTTCACCTGATGCAATCGATCAGGCTGAAGATCGTCAACGCTTTCAAGCCATTGTTGAAAAATTAAAGTTGAAACAGCCGGTTAATGCTACTGTAACTGACATTGAAGAAGCCGTCATTAAAGCCGAACAAATTGGCTATCCATTAGTGGTCAGACCCTCTTACGTGCTTGGCGGTCGGGCAATGGAGATTGTTTATAATGAATCCGATTTAAGGCGATATTTTAAAACCGCTATCAGCGAATCTAACAACGCTCCTGTATTGCTTGATCACTTTCTAGATGACGCAATTGAAGTTGATATTGATGTGATTGCCGACGGCGAACAAATTATGATCGGCGGCATTATGGAGCACATTGAGCAAGCCGGTATTCACTCAGGCGATTCCGCTTGTTCATTACCCACTTATACATTAAGTCCGGACATTTTAGACAAATTGCGCAAACAAGCCAAACAGTTAGCCTTGGAACTTAATGTTAAAGGTTTGATGAATGGGCAATTTGCCGTCAAAGATAATCAAATTTATTTGATTGAAATCAACCCTCGAGCTGCTCGCACCGTGCCATTCGTGTCAAAAGCAACAGGACTGCCACTTGCCAAAATTGCCGCTAGGGTCATGACAGGTCAAACACTTGCTAAACAAAACATGACCAGTGAGCTTATTCCACCTTATTACTCAGTAAAAGAAGTGGTTTTACCATTTAATAAATTTAGTGGCGTTGACCCAATTTTAGGGCCAGAAATGCGATCCACTGGTGAAGTAATGGGAATCGGTAAAACCTTTGCCGAAGCTTTTGCTAAAGCGCAACTAGGTAGCTTATCGAATATGAAAAAATCGGGGAAAGCGCTCTTATCAGTTCGTGATCAAGACAAAACTCGCTTGTTAGCGATCGCTAAACGACTCATTGCGCATGGGTTTAGTATTGACGCCACTTTTGGCACCGCTAAGGCATTACAACAAGCTGGCATACTATGCCAAATGGTCAAAAAAGAAAACGAAGGACGCCCGAATATTCATGACCATATTAAAAATGGCGAATATAGCTATATTCTTAATACTACATCTGGGCGAGCAGCCATTGAAGCATCGAAAATTCTGCGTCGTAGTGCAATACAGTACAAAGTTCACTATGATACAACAATGAATGCCGCTTATGCTACAACGGTTGCATTAGACTGCGATCCAGCACAATATGTTGTATCATTGCAAACACTTTACGCATAAATATTGGGTAAAAAGTAAGCCTATAAAATAAATAGTGACTGACATATGTGCTGAGAACAAGAAACCTTAATACTATTAAAATATAGTATTAAGGATATTTTTAAATGGTAGCGTTAATTTAATCTTTCCACATAAACATGAACCATGATATTGATTAGACATTTTTTTCCTTTCTTTCTTGAATAAATAACAATTACTCTAATATGAAATAAATAGCAGCCTAGCTTTTAATCAAAAAACAAAGTGATTTTTATCTAAAAAATTTAAGAAAAGGCGTACATTTTAGTAAAGAAAGTGTCTATTTATAGATAATGTGTTCAAAAATGGGGCAGTTACGCCAAAAAGGTATTGCTTTATTATTTTATTACTATAATATTGCTCACCTCTTTGACGCGGGGTGGAGCAGCTTGGTAGCTCGTCGGGCTCATAACCCGAAGGTCGTTGGTTCAAATCCAGCCCCCGCAACCAACTCTTCAATATTTCAGCTTTTTCTATTAGTTACACATTATGCCGATTTAGGTACTGCAAGTAACGTTGATACTGCCTCACTGATTCTTCTGGCAATATAGCTATTATTCATCGTATACAAATGGATACCATCAACATCTTGTGAAACAAGATCAACAATCTGATCAATAGCATAAGCAATCCCTGCATCACGGAATGCATCAGGATGATGTTCATATTTTTCCATCATCTGTTTAAACTTCTTCGGAAGATTAACCCCACACATCGATACCATGCGCTCAATTTGGTTTTTATTCGTCACCGGCATAATACCTGCTTCTATCGGTACGTTAATTCCCATATCATGTGCTTTATCTAAAAAAGTATAAAAATAGTCATTATCAAAAAAGAGCTGTGAGATTAACTGATCGGTACCTGCATTCACCTTTTCTTTTAAATGTATCAAATCTTGTTTTAGGGTTGAGGTTTCAAGATGCCCTTCCGGATAACAAGCACCTATTACATTAAAATCCCCATTTTCTTTAATATATGAGACCAATTCACTGGCATAGCGAAAATCATCTTTAGGCGCAATATTAGGATTAATATCGCCTCGTAAGGCAAGCACATTATCAATACCAGCACATTTAAGATCATGAAGAATTTTTTGCATTTCTGCTTTATCAAAACTAATACCGGGTAAATGAGCAACACTCTCAATACCATAAGTGTGTTTGACCGAGTGGGCAATATCAATAGTGGTTTGACCGTTCAAACTGCCACCAGCCCCATAAGTTACACTGATAAAATCAGGCTTAAAATAGCCAAGTTCACGTAATGTGCTATAGATAGTCTCTAATGGCGACGTTTTTTTAGGTGGAAACACTTCAAAAGAGAACACCGTTTTTTTATTAAAAAGTAAATTTGTTTTCATTTGTTTCATCCATTCGTGTGCCAACGATTGTCCTTACTGACATTTCCGCCGCTCAAAATCGGCGGCGGAATAATAAGGCTTAACAACGTTATTTAGCGTTAAAAAAGCTTATCAATTGAGTGTTTTTCGAACTTCTAATGTTGCTTGAACTAAATGTTCTAAGCTTTCAACAACTTCTTTTTCGCCACGCGTTTTTAAACCACAATCTGGATTAATCCATAATTTTTGCTTTTCAATTTTAGCCAGTAACTTTTCAATCGTGGCTTTAATTTCGGCAACCGGTGGGACACGAGGTGAATGAATATCGTAAACGCCTGGCCCAACTTCTGTTTTAAAGTGATTAGCTTTAAGTACGTCAATCAATTGCAGATTTGAACGAGAAGCTTCAAACGAAATCACATCAGCATCCATTGCATCAATATCTTTGATGATGTCAGCAAATTCGCTGTAACACATATGCGTATGAATTTGTGTATCAGCTTGTACTTTGCTGTGAACTAATCTAAATGCTGGAATAGCCCAATCTAAATATTCACTATTCCAATCCGCTTTACGTAGTGGTAATTTCTCTTTTAGCGCCGCCTCATCAATTTGGATAACTTTAATACCCGCCGCTTCAAGATCTAACACTTCATCACTGATTGCTAAACCAATTTGGAAGACTGATTCTTTTTGTGAAATATCTTCACGAGGGAACGACCAGTTAAGGATCGTGACTGGGCCAGTTAACATGCCTTTAACGGGTTTATCAGTGAGGCTTTGAGCGTATTGTGAATACTCAACAGTAATGGGTTTAGAGCGTGAAATATCACCCCAAACAATAGGTGGTTTAACACAACGAGTACCGTATGATTGCACCCATGCTTTTTCAGTAAAGACAAAACCATTTAAGCTTTCGCCAAAATACTCGACCATATCATTACGTTCAAATTCACCATGAACTAACACATCAATACCAATCTTTTCTTGGAGCTTAATGCATTCTGCAATTTTTTGCTTATTAAACTCGGTATATTCATTCAAACAAATTTCACCTTTTTTGAATTTTGCTCGATTTAAACGAACATCAGGAGTTTGTGGGAATGAACCAATCGTTGTTGTTGGTAGAAGTGGCAAATTGAAGGCTTTTTTCTGCGTCGCTTCTCGAACTGAAAACGCTGGCAAACGGGTAAAATCGGATTCTTTTAATGCAGCGACTTTCTGACGTACTGCTTGATTGGCGCCTTCTCGTTCACGCGTAAATAACGTTTGATTAGCTTTAAAAGCTGCATGATTTTCAGGTTGAGACTCGTTAACTAAAAGCCCCAGTTCAGCAAGTTCTTGAAGTTTTTCTTGGGCAAAAGCAAAATAAGCACGTTGTTGAATCGTTAACTTTGTTTCATTTTGCAATGTGTAAGGCACATGGAGTAAAGAACATGACGTATTGATCACCACTTTACCCGCTTTTTGTTTAATTTTAGTCACTAATGCCAATGTTTTTTGATAATTGTTTTTCCAAATATTTTTACCATTAACCACACCAGCAAATAACACTTTATCAGACGGAAATCCATGATTTTCAAGTAATGCTAATGATTGCTTGCCTTCAACAAAATCCAGTCCAATACCATCAAATGGTAGCGCCACCAATTCTTTGTAGCAATCACGAACATCACCAAAATAGGTTTGTAACACGACTTTAGTTGTCCCTTTAACCGATAGGATCGCCTGATAAAGTTCAGTAAATAAAGCAATATCATCTTTATTTAAATCAGTCACCAAAATTGGTTCATCAATTTGAATCCACTGTGCGCCAAGTGTCGTAAATTTTTGAATGATGTCTTGATAAGCTTTAATAATATCAGCTTTAAAATCAACCAGTTTTTTATTACCTAAATACTGGGCAAGTTTGAAAAATGTTAACGCACCAATAACAACCGGTTTAGTTTGTATACCAAGTGCTTTCGCTTCTTGATATTCATCAAAAGGCTTTGTGCCAGCTAATTTAATCTGTACTGAATCTTCAATTTCAGGTACTAAGTAGTGATAGTTGGTGTTAAACCACTTTTTCATTGCCAATGCACGAACATCACCTTTTTCACCTTGATAACCCCGTGCCATTGCAAAATAACGATCCAATTCCGGTAAACTTAAATCTTGGTAACGTTTTGGAATAACATTGAGCAAACAAGCGGTATCTAATACTGCATCATAAAACGAAAAATCATTTGAGGAGATAAAAGCAATGTTATGTGATGCTTGTTGTTGCAAATGCTCAGCACGTAATGCTTTAGCGTCATTTAATAATTCAGTCTGGCTTTTATTGCCTTTAAAATAAGCTTCGGTAGCAAATTTAAGTTCACGAAGTTTACCAACACGAGGATATCCAATTACAGCAGTATTCATTTTTTGTTTTCCTTTCATCACATTTCTTAAGTAGCAAAAAAGATAACAAAAAAAACTGTTATTGAATAATTCTAGTTTTTTATTGATTGATATAGTTTTTTTCTATATCGAAACATCAAAAAAAATCCCTCTAACGTTATATTGTCAGAAGGATTTTAGTTAATTATTTAGGAAAATTGACTATTTACGCCATTCACCACGAATAGGTCTTGAAAAATAAGCAAGTACGGCAATCATACAAATTTCAATCGACACAGCCCAGTAGATATGTCCTAAAAATTCACTCCAAAGTTCATAACCATTTAAATTCCATAACCAACCTACTGTACCCTCTGGATCGTAAGCAGGATGACGGAAACCAAGCAGTGGAATTAAAAAGCCATGCATGGTGACGGTAATGATAATGCCGTAGAATGCACCATACCATAATCGGATTTTATTCCAAAAGTAGGCAATAAACACATAGACAAAAGCAAATGCAAAACTAAATAGCCAGTGATAAAGTGTCACTGCACCTGAAACGATAGCCGTTTGATAAGCATAATCAAGCGAGTGAGAATTAATACCTAACCAACCAAGCCATGCATCAATATGTGCTGCAGGAGGAGAAACTTCACCGGGTACACGAGGAGGCATGTTGACTTCTGAGCCCCATTTAACTAACGCACTAATGAATCCACCAATCAGAGTTGTCCAAATAATGATTTGACGATTTGTTTTATTTCCAAACATGTTAAATGTCCTTAATTATTGTGAATAATTTTTGCAAATTATATTGCATAATAATTAGGGTTAAAAGAGGGAACGATAAGATTAATATACAAGAAAATCTATTATACTAATTGGTAAAATTTGATTTAAAATCGATTTACAAAAGAAAAATATTCAATTTATTCATATTTCATCGAAAATCAATTGATATTTTGCTATTTTATCGAGATAAAAGTTAGACACTTAGATAATAAATAAACACCAATTTTCTTACAAAACACGATTAAACTGTATTTATTTACAGTATTTTTGTTGCTATACTGCTCATATTTTCACTAGCATTACTGATTAATTTTTTATGATAACTCAACTTACTATCAATAATTTTGCTATCGTTGATCACCTATTAGTTGACTTTACAATGGGGATGACCGCTATAACCGGTGAAACCGGGGCTGGAAAATCGATCGCGATCGATGCTCTAGGGCTCTGTTTAGGTAATCGTTCCGATGCTTCATCTATCCGTTTAGGTGCTGAACGTGTCGATATTTCAGCCTGCTTTGTGCTTGATGACACACCAGCAGCCTTTTCTTGGCTAACCGAAAATCAGCTAGACGAAGGTAATGAATGTATATTACGACGAGTTATCAATCAAGATGGACGTTCAAAAGCCTTTATTAATGGTCGTGCTGTGCCCATATCCCAACTCAAAGATTTAGGACAAATGTTAATCCAAATTCATGGACAACATGAACCCCAACGTCTTTTACGAGGTGAATATCAGCAGTTATTGCTTAATCATTATATGAATGAGCCATCATTGCTTAATCAAATGCAGCAAGCTTATAAGCAATGGAAAGTAGCACGCCAAACTTATGAACAGTATCAAGCATCACGGCAAGAACGAGAAGCACATGTTCAGTTATTACAATATCAACTTAAAGAATTAAATGAATTTTCGCCTATTGAAGGGGAATACCAACAAATTGATGAAGAATACAAACGTTTATCGAATAGTGAACAGTTAATTCAGCTTAGCCAACAATCGGTGATGCTTTTAGATGAAGCTGATGAATACAATGTCAGTAATCTACTTGGTAGTGTTAAAAACAGTGTGCAGGAGTTATCCGAACTCGATCCAAATTTAAGTAACGTGTTTAACATGCTGGAAGAAGCCGCTATCCAGATCAAAGAAGCCAGTTATGAACTACGCCATTACAGCGAAAGTTTAGAGCTTGATCCAGCGCGTGTCATGCAACTTGAACAACGGCTATCAAAGCAAATAGCGCTTGCCCGTAAACACCATGTTGCACCAGAGGCACTTCCTGAATTGCATCAAAATTTGCTTACCGAATTCAAACAGATTAATCAACAAGATGAACAAAGTGAACAGTTAAAAGCGGATATTACCAAATATCATCAACTTGCACTTGAAATTGCCGAAAAATTACATCAAAAACGCTTAATGAGCAGTAAAGCACTCGCCAAAAAAGTCACGGCTATTATGCATGAATTATCCATGCCTAATGGACAATTTAGTATCGAAATAACCTTTGATGAAACGCGTTTAAATGAGGACGGTGCCGACCAAGTTACTTTTTTAGTTACGACCAATGTCGGACAGCATGCCTTGCCCCTTGCCAAAGTGGCATCTGGCGGTGAATTATCACGTATTGCGCTAGCAATACAGGTTTTGACAGCTCAAAAAATGGATACACCGGCACTAATATTTGATGAAATTGATGTAGGCATTAGTGGCCCTACTGCTTCTAAAGTTGGGCAATTATTAAGACAGCTTGGACAATCTACCCAAGTTATTACCGTTACCCACTTACCACAAGTTGCGGGACAAGCTAATCAACACTACTTTGTCAGTAAGCAAACTAACAGCAAACAGACATCAACTGATATGCAAAAATTAGACAATAATGGACGTTTAAATGAATTAGCCCGACTTTTAGGCGGAGATAAAATTACTGATGCAACATTAGCCAATGCGAAAGAGTTACTTATTATCTAAATGAATTGTGGTAATATAGTGATTTTGATTTGAAGGTGAAGGAAACTTGATCATGAATCTTTCTGGTAAACATATTTTATTAGGAATTACAGGAGGCATAGCTGCTTATAAATGCCCGGATCTTGTTCGCCATTTAAAAAAAGCGGGAGCGGACGTAAGAGTAATCGTCACTGACTCGGCTAGCCATTTTGTTACAACAATGACGTTACAAGCCGTTTCAGGTAATCCTGTTTCAACTGATTTATTTGATCCTTCTGCTGAACTCTCTATGAGCCATATTGAACTGGCAAAATGGGCGGATTTAGTATTAATCGCCCCTGCAACAGCGAATATTATTGCTAAAATAGCCAATGGCATTGCCGATGACCTGTTATCAACGGTTTGTTTAGCAACATCAGCAAATATTGCGTTAGCACCAGCCATGAATCAACAGATGTATAAAGCAGCAGCAACCCAACATAATCTATCTGTGCTGAGTAACCGAAATACATTCATTTTAGGCCCTGACGATGGCTTTCAAGCTTGCGGTGATTACGGCCCTGGGCGAATGATTGAACCTCAAGCAATTGTCGAACAAATTGAAGGTTATTTTTCAACTTCATCTGCATTCTCAGGCATATCGCTAACCATCACGGCAGGTCCAACGATTGAAGAGTTAGATCCTGTTCGATATATTAGTAATTATAGTTCAGGAAAGATGGGGTTTGCTATTGCTAAAGTTGCCGCTGATATGGGTGCAAAGGTAACCCTAATAAGTGGTCCGGTAAATTTAGATACACCTAAAAATGTGAATCGAATTGATGTAAAAAGTGCAAATGAGATGTATAACGAAGCGTTAAAATTTGCTAAACAATCATCTATTTTTATTGGCTGTGCCGCCGTTGCCGACTATCGAGCTGAAACTATCGCTGAAAATAAAATTAAAAAGACAGATAATAGTAATGAATTATTGATTAAGTTAGTCAAAAATCCTGACATTATTGCGCATATTGCAGCGTTAAAAGAACAGCGCCCTTTTGTGGTTGGTTTTGCGGCTGAAACCGAAAATGTTAAAAACTATGCCTTAAAAAAATTAACAGCTAAAAACCTAGATTTAATTTGCGCTAATGATGTTTCTGATAAAAAAATTGGCTTTAATTCTGAGCAAAATGCATTAACACTTTATTGGCAAAATGGTGAACAAACATTACCATTAAGCAGTAAACAACAATTAGCAACACAGTTACTTGAAGTTGTTATAACACGATATAAAGCGAGTCATGATGAAAAGAAAAATTGATATTAAAATATTAGATAAACGTTTAGGTAATGATTTTCCGCTTCCAACCTATGCAACCGAAGGATCGGCTGGCATTGATCTACGAGCAATGTTTGATAAAACAACCGAGATAAAACCTGGTGAAACTATTTTAACGCCAACAGGTTTATCCATGCATATTGCAGATCCGACTTTAGCAGCGTTAGTTTTACCACGGTCAGGATTGGGATCTAAAAATGGGATTGTACTTGGTAATTTAGTGGGTCTTATTGATTCGGATTATCAAGGTCAGTTATTTGTACCGGTTTGGAACCGTAGTCAAACTCCATTTGTAATTGAAGCAGGTGATCGTATTGCTCAGTTAATTATTGTTCCTGTCATACAAGCAGAATTTAATATTGTTGATGAATTTACAGCGTCAGCACGCGGCGAAGGTGGATTTGGGCATTCGGGTAAAAAATGATTGTGAGCAGCAAAAATAAAAATAGGAAAGAAGATATACTGCAAGCTTTAGCCACCATGCTTGAATCTAATGAAGGTACCCAACGCATTACTACAGCAAAGTTAGCAGCAAGTGTTGGTGTATCAGAAGCTGCACTTTATCGACATTTTCCGAGTAAAACTAAAATGTTTGAAAGTTTAATTGTCTACATTGAAGATATTTTACTTTCTCGCATTAATGTCATTATGCAAGATGAGCTAAATACCTTTGTCCGTTTACAGTTAATTCTTGCATTAATATTGGGTTTTTCTGAAAAAAATCCTGGATTAACCAGAATCATGACTGGTCATGCCTTAATGTTTGAACAAGAGCAACTTCAAGAACGTATTAGTCAGCTGTTTGAACGAATTGAAACTCAAATTAAGCAAGTGTTACGTGAACGTAAAATTCGTGAAGGGGTCGCATTTACCACCGATGAGCGAATTTTATCCAGCCAATTATTAGCTTTTTGTGAAGGGATGATGGTTCGTTATTCCCGCTCTGGCTTTAAATATTTACCAACCACCAATTTTGATACTCGTTGGGCGTTATTGGCGAAACAATTGATTTAAATATTTAATTAACTAACTGCTCTATAACCTTTTTTGAGGATAATTTATGCATTTTGAAAATATTTTAAAGCAGATAGTCTCTCTTATTGATAAATATGACGGCGTAGTACTTGGTTATATTGTTCATTTCTGCTTTGCGATTATCATTTTTGTCGTTGGTCGAATTATTGCCAAATTTATTAGCCGTCAGCTAAAACGCATATTAATTAATCGGCAAGTAGATCCTACCGTCGTAAAGTTTGTTAGTGCTTTATCTTACTATGCCATTATTATAATGACATTAGTTGCCGTATTAGGGCAATTAGGTGTTCAAACTGCATCAATTGTTGCTGTCATTGGTGCTGCTGGTTTAGCGGTCGGTTTAGCATTGCAAGGATCGTTATCAAATTTCGCAGCCGGGGTGATTTTGATTATTTTCCGTCCATTTAAAGTCGGCGAGACGGTGGTGATTAACAATCAAAGAGGGGTAATTGATTCAATTCAAATTTTCTCAACCTCAATTGTTACACCGACTAATGAAGTGGTTGTCATCCCGAATGGGCAAGTGGTAAGTGCCAATATTATTAATTATAGTCGTCTACCAGAAAGACGTTTAGATCTAGTGATTAATGTTGGTTATAACTCCGATATCCAGAAAGTTTATCAGGTACTTAATCAAGCGGTTAATCAAACCAGCAATATATTAACCACTAAAAAACCAACTATTCGTTTAGATGTACTTGATGCATCATCAATGAATTTTAATGTTTTAGTTTGGACACTAAACGAAAATTATGGCGCATTGAAAGCAGAGTTACTCGAAAATATTAAAAACGCATTAACTGAGAATAATATTAATATTCCTTATCCAACAATGGATGTCAATGTCACCACCAACCACTAATGAGTAAGTTGTTTTCTTTTACTTCCGTCGATCAACGTCGACGGAAATTGAAACAACCTCTTTTTCATATAAGATATCTTGATTCATATTTAAGGCTGGTTTTTCACAGTCAGGACATCCAACCACTTTCGCTGGCACACCGGCAACCGTTGTATGCTCAGGAACAGGCTCTAACACGACCGAACCAGCACCAATTTTTGCCCCTTTTCCGATTTCAATATTGCCTAATATCGTAGAGTGAGCCCCTATCATTACCCCTTCACGAATTTTAGGATGCCGATCACCGTTTTCTTTACCTGTACCACCTAAGGTCACAGATTGCAAAATCGATACATCATTTTCAATAACGACCGTTTCACCAATTACAATACCGGTTGCATGGTCAAACATTACACCACAGCCAATTTGGGCTGCTGGATGAATATCAACACCAAAAACAATGGCGATTTGACTTTGTAAAAAAATAGCCAGCGACTTACGATCTTGTTTCCAAAGCCAATGGGCAATTCGATAAGCCTGTAACGATAAAAAGCCTTTGTAATAAAGTAACGGGGTCGAATAGTAGTTTGTTGCTGGATCGCGTACATAAACCGCTAAGATATCTGTCACGGCTGATTGAATAATCGTGGTATCTGCCTCATAAGCCTGCCTTGCAATTTCACGAATTTCAATTGCCGGCATTACTTGGGTAACAAGTTTATTCGCTAAAATATAACTTAATGCACTACCCAAGTTTTTATGATTGAGTAAAGTTGCATGGAAATAACTCGCTAACATTGGCTCACTTTCAACTAATTGAGAAGCTTCCTGCCGAATGGTGTGCCATAACATATCTGCTTCAACCACTTTTTTCGTAATGTTCACAATGACGACCTATAAATATTAATCACAATAGTCAACATTGTTTCGCAAACTTATCAAGTAAGCAAGTGTTGTATTTTATTATCATCATTTAAATAGCAAAATGGAAACAATCTGCTTCCATTTTTTTGACGATTTTTACGATGATAATGAAGATTTCAGCTTAGCTTTTTTTTCATCACACAAGGTGAATATAGCAATGACCAAAATCAATAGAACAATGCCGGCAAGGGTATAAAATGTGGTTGAATATCCGGTATTATCGAATAGTTTTCCGACTAACCATGAAAGCACAATAACCCCAATATTTGATGAGATATTAAAACCAACTAAATATAATGTCGAAGACAATCTTTCATCAAAATTCGCAACAACATATTTAAATACGGCTAAAATAAATAACGGGGTTTCAATAGCATGAAAAAGTTTCACTAATGAAATTAAATACACATTATCTAATGTTGCTGATAATGCAATTCGGCAAATCATCACTAACGCCGCTAGTAATAATGCTCTTTTAGCACCAATTTGATTAATAATATATGGTGCTAATATCATACAGGCAGCTTCTAAAAAAACTTGGAAAGAATTCAAATAACCATATACTTCGTAGCCCCAATCTTCTTCAGTAAAAAAGGTGGTATAGAAATTAGGAAATAATTGCTGATCGTAAATAGTATAAAAGCTATTGGTTCCAATAATAAAGAAAACAAATAACCAAAACTTTTTCATGCCAAATAAGGACACTATTTCACTCATCGTTGGAATAGTTGATGTTTTTTCAACAACAAGATTGTTATCACTTTCCGGTGAGGATTGGGAATAATGTTTAGGTTTAAATAGGATATTAATGGTAAAAAAGATTGCGGCAACAGCCGATGCCATCCAAAAGTTAATATGCGGGTTTATCCCAAATAAAATACCGGCAACAAAGGTTGCTGCGGCATAACCAAACGATCCCCAAAAACGAGCAGGACCAAATTCAAAACCAAATAATCGACTAATTCGCTCAATAAAAGAATCAACTAAAGCACATCCAGAGATAAACCCAGCGCTTAATACTGGTGCACCAATGCAAGCCCCAAGTATAAAATCGTGTCTTAATAATGGTTCATAGACATAAATCATAAATGGGCCAATCAGCAACATCATGATACTTTGAAAGGTAATGACTGCTTTACCGATCTGTAATTTATCTTGAATAATGCCATAAAAGATCATAAAAAACATTGCAGCGGCAGAGTTGGCTGCATAAACAATTCCTAACTGTTCACCCGATAATCCAATTTTACTTTTTAGCCATATGGCGTAAAAAGACCACCAAAGAGACCATGCTGCATAAAAGGTTATAAGATAACCTGATGAGAACCAATAATTTCTATTTTCTATCGTTTTCATATTTTAGTACTCTTATATTATGGAAGTTTAACGTTAACATGTTAATGTTAACATTATTGTCATAATTGAAACTAAATAGATAGAATCAGTTATCATAAATGTTACATTCCTCACACTTTTTATCATTTTTATTTGTGGTATCATCACATTTAGTAATTACAAGTTATTCACCTTTTTAATGCTGAGCAAAAGGATTTAAGTATGGCTTCACTTAAGGATGTCGCAAAGTTAGCATCGGTTTCATTGATGACTGTTTCGCGTGCAATTAATAATCCTGATAAATTAAATAAAGAAACGTATAAACGAGTAAAAAAAGCAATTGAACAACTCAATTATGTTCCCGATTTATCTGCACGAAAAATTCGTGGTGATCATTCTGGCCCACGTGCTATCGGTGTATTAGCATTAGAAACCGCCACGACACCGTTTTCAGTTGAGCTGTTACAAGCCATTGAACGAACAGCCCAGCAACATGGCTGGAATACGTTTATTGTCAATTTATTTGACGATAAAGACGCGAATCATGCCATTAACACGCTATTGTCTTATCGCCCTAATGGCATTATTTACACCACGATGGGACTAAGAAAAGTTGAGCTTCCTGAAAGATTACTTGGTAAAAATGTGGTGCTCGCCAACTGTATTAGTGATTCTGAACAGTTAGCTTGTTATATTCCTGATGACTATTCGGGTCAATACCAAGCAATGCAGCAAGTCATTAATAAAGGTTATCAAAAACCGCTTTGTATCTATTTATCTGAAAATACTTTAGCCGGTAGCATTAGACGTCAAGCAGCAGAACAAGCTTGGCTTGATGCAGGTAAAAATTTAGATGACCTAATTAGTTATCATACATCCACATCTCAAGGTAATCTTGCGCAAGAATATATGATGACAGTTGAAATATTAAAACAACACTGTGCTAGAAAACCTGAATTTGATGTATTAATTTGTGGTAATGATCGGATCGCTTTTGTTGCTTATCAATATTTACTAAGTAATGGTTTCCATATTCCTAACGATGTTGCTATTTTAGGCTATGATAATATGGTGGGTACTGGCGAGCTTTTTTATCCCCCTTTAACGACAGTACAGCTTCCCCATTATGAAATAGGCGAACAAGCAGCTTTACATATCATCACAGGTCAAACCCAAAAAACGGTAACGCAAGTTGCATCAGCATTTTTACAACGCCAATCTTTATAGAGACAGTGACAAACCCACCAGACGAGATGGTGGGTTAATGACTCATGATTGATAGATTGATTTTAATTGCCAGCTTTCTAATTTAATGATTTTAGCCTGCCCATTTTCTGCAAATAAATTCACCTTTCTTGTCGCAGGTAATTTAGGGTAAATACGACTAGACAAGCTATATAAATCCTTATTCACAAAAACTTCTACGGATGATGCATCAACATAAATATGTAAGCTTAACTTATCGGTTTTTGGTAATGGTACACTACGGTAACCTTTAAGTTCTAAACCCGAAAGACTTCTATCAAGTACAATGCGATTAGATTGTAAATCAATAAATAACAACGTTGCTTGTTTACCATCTTCAGTTGCTGCCAGTTGCAAGCCAAAACGTTCTGCATTACTTTCAGAGAGATCAATTTCGACATTAAGTTCACAACTAATTGATTCAATCGACGTATTTTTTAATTCACTACTCAGCAATATATTGGTTAATGATTGAGGTTTTTCACGTAATACTTCAAGTTCTTTAATCGGTCTGTTACGAACATTATTGTCTGCATCTAAGATCAATTCACGGGGTAAGGTAAATGCCCCCATCCATTTATCTTTTTTGCTCGGCATGACTGATTCCCACATATCCATCCAAGCAAAAATAATTCGGCGTCCATCTGCTGCAAGAAACGATTGAGGGGCATAAAAATCATGACCAAAATCCATTTCTTGGAAAGGTTTAATAACAGAAAATTTTTGTCCTGGTTGCCAATCACCAACAATATAACCTGATTGAAACCGATTACGATATTGGTAACCTTTAGCTTTCATACCTTGCGGAGAAAACATTAAAATCCATTTGTCACCTAACGGAAAAAAATCAGGGCATTCAAGCATATAAACATCAGGATCGATATCACTTATCACAACATGATCAAATTGCCATTTTTTAAGATCTTGTGAGCGATATAGTAAAACTTTGCCCACATCGTTGCGATCTCGCTGACCGACAACCATCCACCATATCCCATCTTGTTGCCAAACCTTAGGATCGCGAAAATGCATGATGCCATCTTCTGGCGTTAAAATCGTTCCCTGTTTTTCAAAATGAATACCGTCTTTACTAATAGCAAGGCATTGGGTTTGCCGAATTTGCTCATCGTTACCTTGACCATTTAACCAAATATGCCCCGTATAAATTAAATATAATTCGCCATCTTTTTCGACTGCCGAACCGGAAAAACAGCCACTTTTATCAAACTCTTGATCGGGTGCAATGGCTATGGGTAATCTTCGCCATGTCACTAAATCATCACTAACAGCGTGCCCCCAATGCATCGGTCCCCAGTTTTCATCATAAGGATGATGTTGATAAAAGGCATGGTACTGCCCTTTAAAGTAAATCAAACCATTTGGATCGTTCATCCATCCCGATTGTGGTGCTAAATGAAAATGTGGATAATACTGTTTATTCATGGTCGTTTCTAATTGCAAAACAGCTTGATTTGCTTTATCAATAGCAGTAGACATAAAATCCCCTTTGTTCATCCGATATCAGATTTATCTGATTATAAGGTATATTAATTTAATTGTTAACGTTAACTATAGATAAATTAAGCGATAAAATATGTGATGAAAGTCACACATTTTTAACGTTAACAATGAATTTTTTTTGAAATGATTTAGTCTATGGCGAATGACTAATTATTAAACTTGGTTTAATCTGTGTGCAAAAGACGATATCAATTAAAAATATCGTCAACCTATTCACACACCTTAAACCCTATTAACCAAATATTATATCGAGTAATGAAATGAATAATACTAAAGTCTGGTCTCTTGGCGATGCGGTTATTGATTTATTGCCATTTGGCGAAATGAATTATCAAGCTTGTGCAGGGGGTGCACCTGCAAATGTTGCTATTGGCGTGGCTAAGTTAGGTCTTCCTTCGGCGTTTATCGGTCGTGTCGGTAATGATCCGTTTGGTCACTTTATGGAAAAAACATTCAAAGAATATCATGTTGACTGCCAAAGCCTTGAAAAAGACGATCTTCATCGAACCAGTACTGTCGTTGTCGATTTAGGTAAAAACGGCGAACGCAGTTTTACTTTTTTAGTCTCGCCGTCAGCCGATCAATTCCTTTCAAAACAAGCAATACCCCATTTTAATCAAGACATTTTACATTTTTGTTCTTTGGCATTAGTTGGACAAACTTGTCGACAAACACTTAAAACCGCTATTGAAGATCTGACCGCTAAACAGGGGTTAATTAGTTTTGACATTAATTTACGGGAGCAAATGTGGAAAGATAAAGACGAAATGCGCACCATTATTACGCAGTTTTGTCACGATGCAGATATTCTTAAACTGTCTGATGAAGAGCTGTTTTGGTTGACAGAAAGTCAAGATTGGCATGAAGCATTAAATAAACTTCAGCAGCACTATAATGCTCCACTAAAATTGGTGACCAAAGGGCGAGATGGCAGTATTGTCGTATGGCAAGGTAAAACCTTTTCGTTTGATTCCTACCATGTGAATAGTGTTGACACAACAGGAGCTGGCGATGCTTTTGTCGCAGGTTTGTTAAGTAGCATAGCGTCATCGGGAATGCCAGAAGATAAACTCATGCTAGAAAGCATGATGACCATTGCCAGTGCCTGTGGTGCTTTAGCCACAACTCAAAAAGGAGCTTTAACGGCACTGCCTGACAGCGCATTTTTACAATCATTTATTAGCGATAATCCCGCATTAACCGCTAAACAAATGGCGTAATGCAATGACTGAAAAAGAAAAAATGTTAGCTGGGTTATTGTATGATCCTGGTATCAATTTATTGGCTAACGATCGGCTTTATGCTCAGGATCTCTGCTTTCAACTCAATCAATTATCTCCCCTTGCCGAAAAACAGCGATATCAGCTGTTTCAAACGCTACTTGGAAAAACAGGAGAGCAGTTTACGATAATGCCAGGGTTCCAATGTGATTACGGTTATAATATTGAAATTGGTGAAAACTTTTTCGCCAATTTTAATTGCATCATGCTTGATGCGGCTAAAATTACATTTGGTGATAATGTGCTTGTTGCACCTAATTGCGGCTTTTACACTTCAGGGCATCCACTGGATAGCCAAACACGATGCCGTGGTCTTGAGTTTGCAAAACCAATTACTATTGGTCACAACGTTTGGATTGGCGGTAATGTAATTATACTGCCAAATGTAACTATCGGTGATAATACCGTTATCGCAGCCGGAAGCATTGTTGATCGTGATATCCCTTCAAATGTGGTCGCCATGGGCGCACCCTGTCGAGAGTATAAAACGCTTTAATTCACCTTAACTGACTGTGCTCTAGCCCATGTATCGATAGCCACAACGTCCTCAATAGTAGTTGGTTCAGGTAAAACAAGTTTATCTAATGTTGCCGATACGTGTTTGGCAATATCCATAAAACCAATTTTATTTTGCAAAAATGCTTCAACCGCCACTTCGTTGGCCGCATTAAGGGTCGTGGTTGCAGCTTGCCCTCGACAAGAAGCCTCAATGGCTAATTTTAAGCAAGGATAACGATTAAAATCAGGTGTATTAAACGTCAGTGATGACATCTGAGTAAAATCTAAATCAGGCACACCAGATGTGATACGTAATGGATAAGACATAGAATAAGCGATAGGTGTCCGCATATCAGGCACACCTAATTGAGCAATAACACTGCCATCTTGATAACGAACCATTGAATGAATAATTGATTGTGGATGGACAATGATTTCCATTTGCTCGGCACTGGCATTAAATAACCAACGTGCTTCAATATATTCTAAACCTTTATTCATCATTGTAGCGGAATCAACGGAAATCTTTTTTCCCATTGACCAATTAGGATGAGCAATCGCTTGTGCAGGTGACACCGAAGATAATTGATTGACTGCCCAATCTCGAAAAGGCCCCCCAGAGCCGGTTAACACAATTTTGGTCACACCATGATCAACCAAATTAGCAAACCCGAGATCATGCTGAACGGCGGTTGGCAGACTTTGAAAAATCGCATTATGTTCACTATCAACCGGTAACAGTTCAGCGCCATATCGCTTTACGGCTTGCATAAACAGATGTCCACAAGTAACCAAAGACTCTTTGTTAGCCAGTAAAATACGTTTTCCTTTTTCAATTGCAGCAAGCGTCGGTTTTAATCCTGCTGCGCCCACAATGGCAGCCATGACTTGGTGAACTTCGGGCAACTGTGCTAAATCACAAATAGCTTGTTCACCACTTAATACTTCAATATCCAATTTTAGATCAACAAGATTTGCTTTAAGCTGTTGTGCAGCTTGTTCACTTGCCATTGCCACATAATGGGGTTTAAATTCTTGGCATTGTTCAGTCATTTTTTTTACATTACTGCCACCCACTAGCACATAAGCGTTAAATAATGTTGGATTTTGCCGAATGACCGCCAAAGTGCTACAGCCTATTGATCCTGTTGAACCTAAAATTGCGATGTTTTTCATAATTAATAAATTAAACCAATGTTATTTTCTTTAAAATATGAAACATATTCTAAATCAGGTACTTTGTCTGTCATTACCAAATTAAATTCATCAAGGTTACAAATAAAAGCTGGCTTAACTTGGTTAAACTTAGTGTGATCGACAATTAATATATTTTGATTAGATTTTTTCATGGCTTTATGTTTCATATTTAACTCATCAAAATGGTAACAAGTGGTACCTTGAGTTAGATCGATACCCGCTGCCGAAATAAAGGCTTTATTTGGACAAATAACATCGAGCTGATTATTTGAACAAATACTGGTAAAAATTGCATTATTAAGTTGATAATGCCCACCACATAAAATGATTTTACACTTTGGCTTTTTTTGTAATGCCAGAAAGGAATTGAGCGAGTAGCAGATGGCAGTGAAAGAAATATCATCACTAATTTCATCAATGATAAATTGCATAGTCGTACCACAATCAAAAAAAATTGTATCGTTTTCATCAACAAATTGACTAACCAACTTACCAATATAACGTTTTTCAATTACTTGCTTATCTTGCTGATCAGACACAAAATATTGCGATATGGTATGACGTGCCTGATTAACCACATAACCGCCTAAAACAGCCAAACATGAGGAGTGATTATTAAGATCACGACGAATTGTCATTTCAGAAACACCAAGCATTTGTGCTGCTTGTTTTAAATGAATTTTATCGATTATTTTTAAATGTTCAATAAGTGCATTGACTCTTTTTTTGGGTTGTGTTTCCATTGCTATTCCATCTATAGCCATAAGCTACTGTATCAGTAGCTTATGAAGGATGAATTAATAACCGCTAGAGGAAGTTTTATCGCCTGATACAATCGCAATACCCGCGCTAGCGCCTAATCGATTTGCACCAGCATAAACCATTTTTTCAGCCGTTTGACGATCTCTAATGCCACCTGATGCTTTAACACCCATTTTATCACCGACTGTTTCACGCATCAATTTTACATCTTCAACCGTCGCACCAGATACACTAAAACCAGTCGATGTTTTTACAAAAGCAACACCAATTTCCTTGCAAATAGCACAAACTTTCACAATTTCTTCTTTAGTTAACAAGCAAGTTTCTAAAATGACTTTTAACGGAACTGCACCGCATGCTTTAAAAACAGCTTCAATATCCTTTTTCACTGCTTCCCAATCATTGCTTTTTAGCCAACCGACATTGATAACCATATCGATTTCTTCAGCACCTGATTTGACAGCCATTTCGGTTTCAAATGCTTTAGCCGATGTTAACATCGCACCAAGCGGAAAACCCACAACCGAACAAACCTTTACATCACTACCTTTTAATAAGCTAGCGACTAAAGGAACATAACCTGAATTAACACATACAGAATAAAAATGGTACTGCTTAGCTTCTTCGCATAATTTACGTATTTGATCTTCAGTCGCATTCATTGCGAGTAAAGTATGATCAATATACTTTGCATAACCCATAAAATGTCCTTTAATTATTGTTAATGATATCTAGTAAATATTGTTAGTAATGTTAGGATAATAACATTATATGACTATAGATGTTATTATCCTAACATTATATACTTAAATTATGATAATTAAAAACAAAACTCTGTGCTAACTACAGACAATTTAAACAGAAAAATTATTTAATAAATACCCAGCTTTAATGAATCGTGATTTCTTCATATCAATATTGACAGGTATTTTTCAAATGCATTCCAATGTTTTGTTAGCAATAAAAATACTTGGTTAACACTTCAGTAGTTTCCAACAGGTTAATAATCTTAAAGTAAAGTTCATCAGCATTAATTACTTTGTTTTCAAACTGACCAGAAAAATAATTAACAAATTGCTCATAATACAAATCTGGATACTGCCCGATTGCCGTCTAATACAATTAATTCAATTTTATTGCCTAAAAAATTTAACAGGCGTAGTAACACTAATTTTTAATAAGTTGATAGGATAGGTAAGAAATTGGGTAAGTAATGCGCACTCTAACATTACCCATTGATTTAGAATATTTAAGCATTATTCACTAAATCAAGTTAGAAAATTTTATTAACTTTAGTAGAAGATAATGAACCGAATCTAATCGATTATTCATCCTTAAATCTTATAAATTCGTTATTTTATTTAAGTTAACGTTGATCGATTAAGTTCAACTTTACATCACCTAAAATAGAAGGCTGACTTTTTATCGAATGATTTTTTTGATTTCATTTTTGAAAGTCCACTAAATGCAAATCAAAACTTTAAAAGCTAATGATATAAATAAAATAAAAAAAGCCTAGTTAAATCAACTAGGCTTTTCAAACAAAGAATTAAAATTCCATTAACTCTTTTTCTTTATCAACAAGTACAGCATCTAATTTTTTAATGGCTGCGTCAGTTGCTTTTTGAATAAAATCTTGTGATTTACGTTCATCATCTTCTGATATTTGCTTATCTTTTAATAATGCTTTGACTTGATCATTCGCATCACGACGAATATTACGAATTGACACACGACCTTGTTCTGCTTCGTTACGAACAATTTTCGTTAAATCACGACGACGTTCTTCTGTTAGTGGTGGCAATGGTACTCGAATAACCGTACCTGCCGACGCTGGATTGAGCCCTAAATCAGAAGATAAAATTGCTTTTTCAATCATTGGTGTTAATGATTTATCAAATACGGTGATAGCCAATGTTCTCGCATCTTCAGCCACCACATTTGCTAATTGACGAAGCGGCGTTGGGCTACCATAGTATTCAACCATAATACCGTCTAATAAGTTTGGCGATGCCCGTCCTGTTCTAATCTTAGAAATATGAGTTTGAAACGCATCTATACTTTTTTCCATGCGCACTTGCGCTTCTTTTTGAATCTCATTTAGCATAATAAAAACCTTATATTGAATAAATAAGACTAACAGCTTACTGTTGCCTGATTATTAATTAATGTCCCTTCGGGTTCACCTAAAATCACTCGACGTAATGCACCTGGTTTATTCATGTTAAAGACACAAATCGGCAGGTTATGATCACGTGCTAACGTAAACGCAGCTAAATCCATTACTTTTAATTCATCATCAAGCACTTTTTCATAATTTAATGTTTTATAAAGTGTTGCATTTGGATCTTTCACAGGATCAGCCGAATAAACACCATCAACTTTTGTTGCTTTTAACACCACATCTGCTTCAATTTCGATACCACGTAAACACGCTGCTGAGTCAGTTGTAAAAAAAGGATTACCTGTTCCTGCTGAAAGAATAACCACTTTACCATGACGAAGCAAGCTAATTGCTTCTGTCCAGCGGTAATCGTCACATACTCCATTAAGTGGAATAGCTGACATTAAACGCGCATTAACCTCAATTCGATGCAACGCATCACGCATTGCAAGACCATTCATTACTGTTGCTAGCATCCCCATATGATCGCCAACAACACGATTCATACCGGCTTTTGCAAGACCAGCTCCACGAAATAGATTACCGCCCCCAATAACAACAGCAACTTGAACATTCATTTCAATAAGTTCTTTAATTTCTTGCGCCATGCGGTCAAGAACGGTGGGATCAATACCAAAACCTTCATCGCCTTGTAGTGCTTCACCACTGAGTTTAAGAAGAATACGTTTATAGAAAGGGGTTACCATATGAAGTCTCACTATTTCGTTATTTAATTACCTGACAAGCTAAAAATGGCTAGCTAGCAATAATTTAAAAAAATTTGTAGATAAACAAAACCGCCTTGACGGCGGTTTTTTACGAAACAATTAAGATTGTTTCGACATCGCAGCAACTTCGGCTGCAAAATCAACTTCCACTTTTTCAATGCCTTCACCCACTTCAAAACGGATGAAAGAAGCAACAGTCGCTTTTTTCTCAGCCAGTAAATCACCAACAGTCTTACTTGGATCCATAACAAATGGTTGACCAGTAAGTGAAACTTCACCAGTAAATTTACGCATACGGCCTTCAACCATTTTTTCAGCGATTTCACGTGGTTTACCTGATTGCATTGCAATTTCGATTTGAATATTGCGCTCATGTTCAACAACATCAGCTGGAACATCGCTTGGGCTAACATATTCTGGTTTGCTTGCAGCAATGTGCATTGCAATATGTTTAACTAATTCTTCATCACAACCACTGTTTGCAGCAACTAATACACCGATACGTGCACCATGTTGGTAACTACCAACTACATCACCTGAAATTTGTTGAATACGACGAATACCGATGTTTTCACCGATTTTTGCAACTAGTGCTGTACGTTCTTCTTCAAATTTTGCTTGTAACGCAGCAAGATCAGTAATGCTATCGTTCAATGCTGCAGTAGCAACTTTTTCGCTAAACTCTAAGAAACCTGCATCTTTAGCAACAAAGTCTGTTTCGCAGTTGATTTCTAAAATTACACCCGATTTTTTATCCGCAGAAATCTTAGAAATAATCACACCTTCAGCCGCTACACGACCTGCTTTTTTAGCCGCTTTTGCTTGACCTGATTTACGCATATTGTCGATAGCAACTTCGATATCACCATTTGCTTCAACTAATGCTTTTTTACATTCCATCATACCTGCGCCAGTTCTTTCACGCAGTTCTTTTACCATAGAAGCGGTAACTTCAGCCATTTTTAAATCCTCTATTTAACCATTGTGATGATTTTCATTAGAATGGGTCGATTATTTATATTATCGACCCTGAAAATATTTGAGTTTATTACTCTGCTGCTGGAGCTTCTTCAACAAAGCTTTCTTCAGATACTGGAGATTGATTTTGTTCACGACCAGCACGAACGGCTTCCGCAACTGCATTTGCATATAATTGAATTGCACGAATTGCGTCATCATTACCTGGAACGATGTAATCAATACCATCTGGATCTGAGTTGGTATCAACAACAGCAACGACTGGAATACCTAAATTGTTAGCTTCTTTGATAGCGATATGTTCATGGTCTGCGCCAATAACAAAAATCACATCGGGTAAGCCACCCATATTTTTAATTCCACCCAAGCTATTTTCTAATTTAGCCATTTCACGAGCACGCATTAGTGCTTCTTTTTTGGTTAATTTGTCAAATGTACCATCACTAGCTTGTGTTTCTAAATCTTTAAGACGTTTGATTGATTGACGTACTGTTTTCCAGTTAGTCAACATACCACCTAACCAACGGTGATTAACATAGTATTGTCCACAGCTTTCAGCGGCTTGTTTAATCGCTTCGCTTGCTGCTCGTTTTGTACCAACAAATAAAATTTTACCTTTACGTGCAGCCACTTTGTTTAATTCAGCTAACGCTTCGTTAAACATTGGTACTGTTTTTTCAAGGTTGATAATGTGAACTTTGTTACGCGCACCAAAAATAAATGGTTTCATTTTTGGGTTCCAATAACGGGTTTGGTGTCCAAAGTGTACACCTGCTTGTAACATATCGCGCATTGATACTGTAGTCATGATTTCCTCATTTTGACGTTGGGGTTATGCCTCCACATATCCGCTTTAACCGACCTTATTGCATAAAACAAAAGGCACCCCGGAAAAGAGTAATGATATGTGTGTGTTATAACGTTAATTAAAGTTTAAAATTTGTACTGACTTTCACAACGATTTTTTTGAAAAATGAATGTGAAAAGTAGCGCGCGTTTTATACCATATTTAGATAAAATTTACTAGCGTTATTTTTTATAATATGGAAAGAATAATGTTGTACTTTAAAAAAATCACATTAAAAATGTAAAAAATTGGGCAAATTTTATGAGGTTTTTAAGTATTTTTTCCATCAAGAAATAAAAACATTGGCTTTATTAATATTATGGTTTTACTCGTTAAAAAATTAGATTTGTTGCTTTCATACTAACTTAGGTAGTTAAGCGTTAATTAACTTTCTAAAGTTGTTTCGGTGATAAATTCTTTTCAAGTGCATCTTTATAATCAGCAGGAGAACGCTTATTTTCTCTTCTTTATTGATCTAATTCCTGTTTTCCTGATTTTGCTTGTCTTTATTTTACTAAGATATACATTTCGTTTCATCACCATTTTTTATATAACCCAAATAGTTTTCGGCATCATCTGTCATTTCACAGTTTAATGCTTCTTATTCTGGTCGCGTACCTTCTGCATTCAGCTCATCATACCATTCACGTTTATAATTAATTAACAGGCGTCCCAGAGCGCTTGTTAAGTGTGGTTTTTGAGTTGTTACCTTAAAACATTTGGTTGATGTTTTTAAGTGCTATACCTACTTCTGTATCCCATTTTGATGAAGTCGCCAATAATTTTGCACATTTTAATGTTATCATTCTTGGTAAGTTAGCTCGCTAACTGTAGGCTGTCTGTAGGCTGCGAGATAATTTTCACCCACAATAAAGAGCATTTCGTTCATATAAATCGCTTTATTTCCATTTAGTAGAAATTTAGCTAATGGTGATTTGTCGATATTGTCAAATGTGATATATTCCAACTCGTCACTAATATCTATATTAAATTTTTTAAAATTTTCGACTTGCTGTTGATAGCGTTTTTCATTACCAAACAACTGTTTTGATTTCGCCTTACCAAAGGTGAATGAATAGGCTTGTTGATAATTCACACAAAGCTTTTTATCAGCAGGATTTAAAGTTAGTGTGATATCATAAAGCTCATTGAATTTGTTACTTTCAAAACGCATATAATTATTTGCTTGTTGACTAGTTAGTAAAAGGCCTTTTGTTGAATGTATTTTATTATCTTTAACCGCTAATTCACTGTAGCAATTTGACGTGACAGGTAACTCTTGAAACTTCCCTTTTTTTGTTACTTGAAAATGTTGTACTTCTACTGTTTCATCTTCAAAACGTTGGCGGCGCTCAATAAAATAGTTTTTGTCAATAGTAAAATAACGATAACCAACAGGTTGTCCATCACCACCTGGACCGCCTCGAGTTGTAGTCCGATAATCAAATAACACCAGTTTATCTAGAACCTTATAATCATTAGAAAACAGATATAAATATGAATCCGTCTCACCACTATCCCAACCTACATCAATAAATATTGGATTTATAGTAGGTGAAATAGAAGGATACTTTGCTCCGGATATATATATTGCAAACCACGGAAGATCTAAAAAATTTTTAAAATGAATGGATAACGGTTTTAATACATCATCTCGATATAGCACAAAAGCATCGTTTGCATTAAACGGAACATTGATTGTGGGTAACTCAGGGATTTGTTGAATAAATTCTTTTTCAAAATAAGGCTTTGAATAAAATACTGGCTTACCATCTTTTCCAAACAGAAGCAGCATATCATCCAATAATAAGGCCTGCCGATTTTGTGTTACATACTGTTTTAATAGGCTATTATCAATATTTTTATCAAATTGAAGATAAGTAATGTTATCATTTAATTTAATATTATAACTATGCTCTAATAATGTTTGCTGCTTTTTTAAATCAATATATGTTTGTTCAATATTATTAATTTTAAAAAAATCTTCTATAGGCATCGTATTACGTTTAATCAAAAACGACTGATTATTGAAATAAAATTTATTACCACGTAATTTTATATCAAAATCAATCGTTGTTTCATCTACCAGTGTATTGCTAATACCATAAATAATTCCCCAATTATCTAGCGCTTTTTTTTCATCAGCTATCGCTGATGATACGATTAAATTTAATAATAGAGAAAATAATACAAAATAATAATTACTTTGTTGCATATTGTTAACCTTAATCCTAATCCATTTCTTGATAGGTTAATTCACTTTCAGTAGGCTGTCTGTAAGCTGCGAAATAATTTTCACCCACAAAAAATAAAGTATCTTTCATATAAATTGCTTTATTTCCATTTAGTAGAAATTTAGCTAATGGCGATTTGTCAATATTGTCAAATACGATATATTCCAATTCTTTACTTATATCAATGTTGTAACGTTTGAAATTTGTCACATACCTTTGATATAATTCATTATTATTAAAAAATTTTTTCGAACTCATCTTACCAAAAGTAATAGGAAAAGAGCGCTGATAATCTATACAAAAAACTTTTTCTTTTGGCATAAGAGTTAATATTCTGCTTTCAAATTCATCATAGTCTAAACCATTAGCAAAACGTAAATAATTATTACCTTGATTACTCATTAACAAAAGACTTTGTTTTGATTGTAGATTATTGACATTAGATGCGGATTTCTTATAACAATCAGATGTTACGGGTACTTCCTTGAACTTTCCTTCTTTCGTAATTTTGTAATGTTGTATTTCGATTGTCTCATCTGCAAAACGTTGTTGACGCTCAATCAGATAATTTTCATCAATTTTATAATAAATAAAACCTTGAGCAAGATCATCTATATGAGATTCTTTTCTAGTTAATCCATCTACTTTTTTTAAAATAAGTTTATCAAGCAACTCATAATTATCTGAAAATAAATAAAGATAAGTTATTATTTCACCATTTTCTTGAATCCCTTCAATTAAAGTTGGCCTAATATTTTTGTGAATAACAGGAAGGTTTATGCCTGAAATATTAAATATATAATTATTGCGTTGTTCAATTAACTTATTGTTGGTTAATTCAAGGTAATTAATAAAATTTCGAGGAATATTATGAGTGTAGAATTCATTTTCATTAAATACAGAATAAAAAAAATGATTATAGTTGCTATCCCATACATAATTTCCAGTAATTCGAGAATTATATGGTAGTTTTAGAGATGGAAATGCTTTACTTATTTTTTTAAATGAATCTTGACCAGATGATTTTAAAAAGGATAAAACCATGTCCTGATTAATAAAAATTAACTGTTCATTTAAATAAACTATTTTACGTTCAGGTAATAACAGTTTAGCAAACTCACTATCTATTGAAGAATCAAACTGTATATAATGTACTTCGTTTTTTGGTAAAGAGAAATCTTTAAGTAAATCAGAATTTAATAAATTTTCTGGTATTAATTTAGAGATACTTTCAGCTTTTCCTACTGTGACTGAATACTTACTATCATTTACATAGAATACATTATTTTCGAACTTAACTCTAAGATTATTCGGATAATCCTCATTATTGTGTTTTTTAATCTGATGATTTTTGACATATTTGTCCAAAATCCAATATGTTTGGTCTTTATTTATATCTTTGGCATAACAATAAGAATAAGAAAAAGAAAAAGAAAAAGAAAAAAAAATTAAACAAACAAATTTCTTTACCCAATAATAATCCTTTGTACTTATCATATAGATACCTCTCGTTTTTTCCATTTTCTTTAAAAGCCTCATTCCAAAATTATTAATCAATCTGCAAGCTTATACTAGTGGCTCATTTTTAATGATTTATTTGATAGCTAAAAAAATTCATTATCTTTTTAATTTAACAAAAACACCCTTTTCATCAATAATATAGTTTGTTCTATTTAATAAGATTGTTTGTTTTTTATATCCATCATAAGGACTTTCAATTTTTTGAATTGTTATTTGGTAATTATTATCAATAAGGAATTTGTTCCAAATACCACCATCCTCTAACTCAAGATTTTCACCTAACTCCATGCGATCAATGAAATAAAAATTATTAGAAAGGCTGACTAATGATAATTGAGGTGAACCCGAAAGAGAATATGAAGATAATAATAGTAATTTTATATTGTTAAATTCTTTTAATTTTATTGCTTTAAGATAATCGTCATCTAGCATACCTTTAAAAAAATAATTAAACTCATCAGGTATAGGTAAAAAACCATCATTTTTTTCTGGTGGCCAATAACGATCATTTAATGGGAGAGTAACTGTATGTAATTGATTATATATACTTTCCAATTCTTTTCGCATTTTCTGTTTATTTTTGTATGTTAAAATAATATCGTTATTATTGAATAAGAAAAGATAATCAGAATTTAACACTAATGATTCATTTAAATTATATTGGTTTGGTAATGTTTCAATCATAAAATTTTGATTATCTTGCTGATTATCAATTAAATTTAGTCGTTTCAATTCTTTGTCTAGTAAATTTTGAATACTTGCTGCTAAATTGGCTTTAGTTTGTTTTATATTTATTAGATATTTATCCTCAAATATTAATTGATATTTATTACTTTTAACTGATATTTTTTTTAAGCTTCTATACATTTGGTCAATTAGCTCAAAGTCAGTTGTAGAATTAGATAAGTAATTAATATTAACTAATTGCCATTCGGTTGTATCTTTGTTTATCGAATCATTAGCGTTATTTTTTGCTTCTGTGTTGGCTATTATTGCGAAGTAACAAAATAAAAATAACCCGATAAATCTACTTATAATTTTAAACATCATTAACCTCAACAATAAATTAACTATGAATAAATGTAATTAATTTTTCTTTATTTAAAGTTGTTGCATTAGTACAAAAATATTCAGTGGTATCTCTTTGTAAATAATCTATATTACTAAATTCTGCTTCATCTAATGAATATTCGTTATATTCAAATATTTTATCTAAATTTATCTTACTATCTTTACTAAAAGCATATCCTGCTAGCTGTTGGTAATTTCTTAACCATCATTAAAAGTCACAACATTGAAATCTTTAATAAATATTTTATCAATCATCTTTTTATATGAATTTGCATAATAAGTTTTGAAATTAAATTCATTAGCATTTTTTTACAAAATCTAATAATCTAACTTGATGATCTATACCATTTATATAAACAAAAACAGCCGTTTCAGAATCAAAATAAAATCAGCTTCATTTTTTCCTATATTACCAGTATAAACACAAAAAATAGCTTGGCTAATAGTAGGAGTTAATAATAGAAAGAGTAAAATTACTTCTTATAATTCATTTTAGTATTTCTTAACTTATTTTATCTGGTGTACAGCTAAATTAATAATTATGGGTCACACTGCTATTAATAATCATCATAATCATTAGTATCTATATAATTGCGACAAAGGTTCAACTCTTTAGGTGTGCATACTCTTTGTTTTGTAAACACCAATAGATTAGAACGTACGACTATAGTTCCAACCTCTTTATACAAACATTCTGTTTCAACATGTTTATAACGGTTATTTTCTAAGTATTTAAAATTATTTTTCAACGATATAACTTCATCTTCTTTTTTGCCCGGACAGTATTTGTAGCTGTAAGCAAATTTATCTTCATCATCAATGCTGAAATCATTACCGGAAAGATTCATTTTGACAAATTTCTGCTGTTTTTTGTCATAAGAGTAAGCATAATATTTATCAATATTATTTGAACCCGACAGTTGATCTTTAACGATGAAAAAGGAATTATTATTTCCATAAAAATTAAAATCAAAACTTTCATTAGTTTTGATGCTAACATAGCCATGAAACTCACATTCACTTATATCATCGATGACTTGAATAAGACGACCATCTTTTTTATTGAAGATTTTAACACCCACAATATGTGCTTTTTCCTTTTGATTTTTAGACACTATCACTTTAAAATAAAAATCTTTTGTGCTATCTCTCTGTAAATAATCTATATTAATGAATTCCGCTTCATCTAATGAATATTCGTTATATTCAAATATTTTATCTAAATTTATCTTACTATCTTTACTAAAAGCATATCCTTTTAGCTGTTGGTAATTTTCTGAACCATCATTAAAAGTCACGACATTGAAATCTTTAATAAATATTTTATCAATCATCTTTTTATATGAATTTGCATAATAAGTTTTGAAATTAAATTCATTAGCATTTTTTTTTACAAAATCTAATAATCTAACTTGATGATCTATACCATTTGTATAAACAAAAACAGCCGTTTCAGAATCAAAATAAAAATCGGCTTCATTTTTTCCTATATTACCAGTATATACACGGAAAATTGCTTGGCTGATGGCAGGAATTAATAATAGAAAAAGTAAAACTGTTTTTTTATAGCTCATGTGTAATTCCTTAATTTATTTAATATACTGCTGGATTCATACTTATCAGTCACACAGCTATTAATAATCATCATAATCATTAGTATCTATATAATTGCGACAAAAGTTCAACTCATTAAGTGTGCATGCTCTTTGTTTTTTAAACTCATATCGGCCATTATTTTCGTTTAGATAACTATCTTCCTGAAATAAGCATTCTGTTGAAACTCGTTTATAACGGTTATTACCTATGTATTGAAAATCATCTGTCAGAAATATTTGGGATCTTTCTTTTTTACTCGGACAGGTTTTGTAGCTAGTAGCTTTTTTTTCTTTATAATCAAAACGAAAATCATTACCTTCGAGATTTAATTTAACAAATTGCTGTTGGGTTTTGTCATAAGCGTAGTAATCTGCTATTTCATTAGGACCATAATTTCTATTTTTAGTTAGATAAAAGTCATTATTATCACCATCAAAATTGAAATCAAAGCCTTCCTGTGCTTGAATACTAACATAAGAATTAAATTCACACCCTTTTATTCCCGTAATAGTCTGAATAAGGCGACCATCCTGTTTGCTATAAATTTTGATCCCCACAATTTTAGCTTTTTCCCCTTTTTTCTTTGATACCACCACTTTAAAATAAAAATCTTTAGTGCTACTTAGTTGTAAATAATCTACATTATTAAATTCTACTTTGCGTAATGAATGTTCATCGTATTCACTGTATTCAAATGTTTTGTGTAAATCTACCTTATCACCATTAGATGTATAGCCTATAAGCCGTTCTGAATCAAAAATATCAACTTTCTCAATTACTGGATTAACATTATTAGATTTGAATTTACTGGGATTACGAATCTGACTTATATCAAGATCCTTAACTTGATGATCTTTATTATCAATATAAACCGCGTAATCATATTCAAAATAAAATTCAACTTTATCTTGACCAATGGTACCTGTGTAAATGCGACTAAATTCTGCAAGGCTAATTGTCGGTATTAATAATATTAGAAGTAAAATTGACTTGATATAATTCATCTTGTATTCCTTAATTTATTTTTGTTTTTTGCTTTGTTGTTTTGCTTTCGCTTCTTTCTCTTTTCTAAGTCACTCTTCTTCATCTTTTTTCTTGAATTCTTCTATCTCTTACTTTTGTCTGTTCAGCTTTAACTATTGACTGTAAGTTGACAAAGAATGCCGGATTGATTTTGTAGGCTAATCTATCGTTTTGTGTGTTTTTTGTATAAGTTCGATTACCATTTTTTTTCATAGCGATTTCAAAATGTAAATGAGGATTACAAAGTCCAATCGCGTTACCTGTATCACCCGTATATGCAATTAATTCACCTGCTTTAACGCTCCCAGTTGTTAAAACAGCTGAACTTAAATGACAATATCGAATATAAAAATGATCACTATTTATATCAAAATTACCGGCTTGAACTATCTCTCGTTTGTCTGGCTCATTAAATTCAAGCATATAGTCATTTCTTGATGCGCGTAAATCATCACCGTTAACTTTTATTACTAATACATTTCCATACCCACCTTCTACTCCATATTGGACTATTTCTCCATCTAAACACGCATAACATGGGGTATTTATGTCTGCAAATAAATCTAAACCTGTATGAGCTTTAGCTCCCTGATTTCTTACAAAACCAAAAGCGCCATTCCATTTATTAAGAAACGTGTTTGAACTATAACACGTTCGTTGTGGGTATTCTAAAGGCTCATGCCAGCAACTTTTTTTGATATTAAAATAATCCACCATTGCTACTGGGTGAATAAACCAAGCTTTGCCGTCTGTTGATAGGTTGGTTGGTTTTGGGGAGGTGGTATCCGTTTGGCTACCACTTTCGGTTTGGGATGCTTGAGCTTTGGCGACTTCTTTCCACCATAACGATGGCTTTATGCGTTGTTCTTTTTCAATTTGCCAGTTTGTTTTAATAAGCTTGTACTCTTCTTCTAATTTTTCAAAAGCAAATTTTCGCTCATGCGCTTTGGTTATACCTAATACATCTAACGATTTGGATATAAGCGCTTTCTTTTCTTCTTTTTCTCCTTCAAACTGGTCATCTATTTCATTCCATTTGGTTAGCGCTTCATCCGCATACCATTCACTTTCATATTTTACTAACAGGTGCCCAATCTGCTCTGCTGTCCAACTTGTCCGTAATGCAGCTTTTAGATACTCTTTGGTCAATGGTGGTAATGATTTTTTTCCTTGCACTGAATATAGCGAGGATTCAGTGATAACTCGATGTAATTCTGACATTAATGGAGTATAGTCGGCTAAATCCAGTGTTGCAGCTTTATTCTTGCTTAGCTTTTTAGATAACTTGCCTACCGTTGCTTTTTCTTCGACGGTATTAAAACCAGCCCAATGCCATGGCGTGACGAGTTTTATATGTGGTTGAGCATCTTTTTTAGTATTAATCCAACCTTGTATCGGTATGCCTTGCTCATTTCCTGCCTGAATATACATCCAAACTGAATCCGTATCAGTATCATTTACTGCTACCATGCTTTCATCGACTGAGGATGCCTTTAGGGATACTGTGCGCGGATAATATACTGTATTGTAGATTGTCGCTAATTTTAGATTTTCGGATGATATCGGGAATTCTTTCCAATAATCTATCTTACTATTAAGTTGCCCATCTTGCCCATGTAAATGGAGTACGTCTTTCGATGCTATCCAAAAATGATTATCCTCAACGCAAAAACGTATATTAGGCCAAAACTTGTAGCGTTCAAGCTCAAAAGGGTTATCCTTAATAGGAGGCGGGAGTTCACATATTAGTTCAACTTCATCTGGAATATCCTCTTCTTTTAATTGAGGATAGGTATATTGGTAAATTATTATTAAGTTCTTTTTTTCTTCACTTCTTAAACGATACTTTACGACTTCATTATCGTTTTTAGAACGATTTCTATTTATCGTTTCAATAACATTAAAAATATTATTATCGAAAGAAAATTTCTTTTTGCTCCACACAACTCTAGAGGAATCAAAAGTCAGTGGTGACGTATTTAGCGTATATTCAAGTTTAACTTTTACATAGTGATAATGCGCATTACCAATGAACTTTACCGTCAAACCTTTATATAAAAATCCATCGGGTTTTGAAGCTTGAATTAAATTTGCCCCTTTTTCAACTAAAATGATCGTTTTTTCTCGATCGGGTAACTTGTCAGCTAAGGCTTGTGTTTTATTAATAAACGCGGGCAAATCTTCACAGGTGAATAATTCAATGTGTACTAATGGCGGTAAATCATAATCTGATGGGCGTTTCATTGTTGATAATGGTGATTTTATCGCTTCATCAAAACGTTGGCTTTGGCTGACGTTATTACCTATATAACCAATAAAATCACCCTTTTCAATCGGAACTGGCTGTTTTAATACCACAACTTCATCTAATTTTTCTGGTTTTAGCGCTGTTAACGTCAACGAGGATAATTTGACATAGCCTTTATGAGTTGAATCTTGGCTACCATTTTCAACTTTTAAGCTAGAAGGGATAACACAACCACTAATTTTTTTAATTTTGGCATAGCCATTTTCATGACTATCAAATTCAAACGTAGCCGTTTTAGGTAAATACGTTAATTTTTGTTTATCATTAGCCGATTCATATACCGTTATACCTTTGACCTCTGTTTCAGGTTTACCTATCTTTTTATTATCTTCCCGACAGATTTCATAGTCTTTGTTGGCATCTGCTGTTTTTCCTGTTGGTCGATCTGATGCCGTTTTACCGATATCCTGATACCAAACATAACCTTCTATATCCCCCAATTCAGTTTTAAATCCGCTTGAAGTCACTAAGGTACCTTGAGTGATTGATACAATCTTATACCAACCCGGTTGCCCTTTTTTTTGCTCGCCTAACCGGATTTTACTGCCTTTTAGCAATAAACCGACTACTTCCGTTTTGCTTCCTTTTTTTCTTATTACACTACCTTTAATTACTTCTGCTTTTTCTTCGTTAACTTTACCTGCAGCTGCTTGCCAATAATTTGGATAGATTACAAAATTACTATTTTCTTTTTGTTTTTGCTGATATCCATACCAATCAAGCTGATGCATATATAAACTGTATAAAGTTATTGCTGGTGGAGCCTCGGTTGAATCAGGAATTTTAGGCATTTGTAAATAATGACGAACTAATGTAAAACTCCTTGAAAAATAGGCTACTTTTTGTGTTTTTGTAATGCCTTCTTGTTCCTCATTATCTTTGTACACAATTTTAGGATATACATCATCAATACGATAGGCAATAACTTCACCATTTGCCATACACCATAGTTTGTCATCATTACCTATTTTATTTAATACAGGCTCATCGATATGAATGCCACCATGCCATATTCCATCTTCACTAAATGGAAAAAAGCCACTCTCTGCTTCAGATAATCCTTTATAACAAGCATCTTGACTGATTTGCTCTTTACAAATAGGAAGAATAAAGTTAGTTATTGTTTTTATTGTCATTGTTTTATTTCCTTAATCCGAAAAACCTTTTGAGTTAAACGTAATAAATTTTTTCAGTAATAACTCAAGTTCTTTATTATT
>NZ_JBNRJF010000009.1:0-111320 GCF_050589305.1 Gilliamella sp. G0441
TGATCAAACTCTTCAATTTAAAGTTTGATGCTCAATAACTGTTTCTGACATATTCAAATGAATCTTCAGTGTCACTTATCAAGACTTAATTTTTTGAGTCCGTAGACTTTTAATTTTTCGTCTCGCAAGTGCCCACACAGATTGTCTGTTTCTTCTTTTTAAAGAGCTGACAGTATTTTTTTCGCTTTCGCTTTTACTGTCTCAAGGGCTGCGTATACTACGCTACACCTTTTTATTCGTCAAGATCTTTTTTCAAAATTTTTGATCCTGCTCACTAACCTCTTGTTCCGCCTGCTTTCGCTGACGCCGTGTCAGTGGATGCGCATTATAGGCACTTCATTTTTTTTTACAAGCGAAAAAAAACGATCTTTACACCGTTCGAGCAAGCTTTAAGCACATAAAATATTAATGGATTGATATTTATTAAGATTATATTTGACTAAATTATCAGCTAATTTTTCAACATGTTTATTATAGTTAGTACTTATTACAATATTCTCATTAGATTGAGTGTTTATCGTATCTAAATCAAATTGTTCGTTTAGTAAATTATAAACTCTCGCAGCAATAGCATTTCCTGAATCAATAAAAGTGGTATTAGGAAAAAGTATTTCTAACTCTTCTTTAATAAATGGATAATGCGTACAACCTAATACAATGGTGTCGGGTATAACAGGGCCAGAAAGCCACGGAGCGAGTAATGTCTGTAATTGATTTATATCTACGCCGATACCTTGTAATTTATTTTCTGCAATTATTGCAAGTTCAGATAATCCAAGTAGTTTAACTGTACAGTCAGTTGCAAATTCTTGAATTAGATTTGTAGTGTAGGCGCGTTCAATGGTTGCCTTCGTTGCCAAAAGGCCAATACATTTGTTTTGGGTAATTTGGCAAGCTGGTTTAATCGCAGGAACAACGCCAACAATAGGAAAAGAAAATTTTGATCTTAAGCTTGGTAAACAAATAGTACTTGCAGTATTGCATGCAATCACAGCTATATCTATTAAATAATTGTTTGAAATATGTTCTATAATAGAGTTGACTCTATCAATAAGAAATTCGGACGACTTATCGCCGTAGGGAAACATTTCATTATCAAATGCATAAATATAATGTAGATTCGGCATCTGCTTATAAATTTCATTATATACCGATAATCCACCAATACCGGAATCAAACACTAGCACTGTAGGTGTTGTATTTTTTATTTTCATATTTTTTATGATGTTTAGCTAACAGATAAATAAAAACGAGGACTATCGTAAATTGATTAAAAATTAATGCAAGTAAATTTACTAGCTAATAGTGTCATTGCTATATTGGAAAGATTTTTTAACTAGACGTCTAGATGGTAAAACTGCTAAAATAAATTTTATTTTGAGTTTATATATTATTCGTACGAATGAATTTAAGAAGGTATTAAATGTCAGAATTTCTATTCACTTCTGAATCTGTTTCAGAAGGTCATCCAGATAAAATTGCCGATCAAATCTCGGATGCGGTACTTGATGCTATTTTAAAGCAAGATCCGAAAGCTCGTGTTGCATGTGAAACCTATGTAAAAACAGGTATGGCATTAGTTGGTGGCGAGATTACAACTTCAGCATGGGTAGATATAGAAGAATTAACCCGAAAAACAATTAGTGATATTGGATATACCAGTTCAGAAATGGGATTTGATGCTAATTCTTGTGCTGTTTTAAATGCAATTGGAAAACAATCGCCCGATATTAACCAAGGTGTTGATCGTGAGGATCCTTTAGAGCAAGGTGCAGGTGATCAGGGAATAATGTTTGGTTATGCAACTAATGAAATGCCAAACTTTATGCCAGCTGCAATCAGTTATGCTCATGATCTTATGCATCGACAAGCTGAAGTTAGAAAAAAAGGAATACTTCCATGGTTAAGACCTGATGCCAAAAGTCAAGTAACATTAATTTATGAAAATGGCATAATTAAAGGTGTTGATACAATTGTTTTATCCACCCAACACGCAGAAGATATTGAACAAAATGCATTACATGAAGCGGTAATGGAAGAGATCATCAAACCAACCTTACCAGCTGAGTGGTTAACTTCCAGAACTAAATATTTCATCAATCCAACTGGGCGCTTTGTTATTGGCGGACCTATGGGGGATTGTGGGTTAACTGGACGTAAAATAATTGTGGATACTTATGGTGGAGCCGCTCGTCATGGTGGTGGTGCTTTTTCTGGTAAAGATCCTTCAAAAGTGGACCGTTCAGCTGCTTATGCCGCACGTTATGTTGCAAAAAATATTGTTGCTGCAGGATTAGCTGATAGATGTGAATTACAACTATCTTATGCAATTGGTATTGCAAATCCAACTTCAATTTATGTTAATACATTTGGCACGGAAAAAATTGCGCATGATAAAATTGTTGCATTAATTAAGGAATTTTTTGATTTAAGACCTTATGGACTGATTAAAATGTTGAATTTAATTCAACCAATTTACCAAAAAACAGCAAGTTATGGTCACTTTGGACGAGATATTTTCCCTTGGGAACAAACAGATAAAGCGGCTCTATTACGAGATGCAGCCGGACTTTAAACGTATCCCCATAAATTTGCATAACCAAGTAATAGCTTGCCTAAGAAAACACTTAGCGCAAGCTAATCAATTGCTAAATACTCAATTTTCAGAACCTAAAATAATCTACAAACCTAAAGGAAGTGTAGCTGGAAGTGCTTTTCTAATGCGTTGGGAAATCCAATTGAATTCAACAATGCTTGCCGACAATGGACAAGTATTTATAGAAGAAGTTTTGCCCCATGAGCTAGCGCATCTGATTGTTTTTAAGAAATTTGGCAAAGTAAAACCCCATGGGAAAGAATGGCAACATGTTATGTCAAATGTATTGGGTAAAAGACCAAAAACCACTCACAATTTTGAGGTAAAACGTGAATATTATTTATATTTTTGTGAGTGCCAAGAACATCATCTATCAAAAATAAGGCACAATAAAATTCAATATAATAAAATTAGTTATTTGTGTCGCAAATGCGGTACTATACTCAAACTTAAAATGTTATTTTCAGAATAAGACACTATATGTGCAAACTCGATTTTCATTTTTATAAAAGCTCAATATTTATTATTATTCTTGGCATTTTTTTCTACATTATTGGTAATTATTACATACCTTTATACAACGGATTAGCAGTCACCTTGATAGAACACATTCAATCACTATTTTTATTATCAATGTGTTTATATACTTGGCATTATGCTAAACGAGTCACTAGCACCCCCGATATTCATATGTTTTGGATTTGGACTATATTTTGGTGGTTTATGCTTTTTGGGCGTGGCATTAGTTGGGGACGTGATTTTTTTCCAGGAGTTCCTCGATTTTATTACAAAATTATTGCAACTATTATTATTGCGATGCCTTTACTTACTCTATTTTTGCCAACAATTCGTCGTGAAATCGCTCGTCGTTATAAATTTGAAAAAATCCCTTTTTGGCATATATTTTTAGCTTTTCTTTTCTTAGGAATAGCAGATATAGCCGAACATTACCGAATAGGTCATCAATTTTTAGTCATTTATAAAGAGCGAAAAGATCTTATTGAAGAATTGATGGAGGTACCATGCTTATTGTGTTTAGCATTAACAACATTTTATATGCAGAATAATGAACAAAAGAGGTTAAATTTGTCATGTTAAGTTATCGTCATAGCTATCATGCCGGCAATCACGCCGATGTTTTAAAACATATTGTATTAACACTATGCATTGAATCATTGAAAGAAAAGGAAAAGCCCTTTATATATTTAGATACTCACAGTGGTGCAGGACGATATCTATTAAAAAGTGAACATGCTGAAAAAACGGGAGAATATTTATCTGGGATTAATTTATTATGGCAACAACCAGATCTTCCAGAACAAATTAATACTTATCTATCAATTCTTAAGCGCTACAATCCATTTGATACTTTAAAGTATTATCCTGGTTCACCTCTCATTGCTAAACAACTACTTCGGGAACAAGACAAACTTAATCTTACAGAATTACATCCAACCGATTATCCTTTGTTAAGGCAGGAATTTAATAAGGATAAACGCGCAAGAGTATTACGTGAAGATGGCTTTGCACAATTAAAATCAAAGTTACCTCCCGATTCACGCCGAGGACTAATATTAATTGATCCTTCATATGAGATCAAAGATGATTATCAAAAAATACCAACGGCAATATATGAAGCTTACAAACGATTTGCAACTGGTATTTATCTCATCTGGTATCCTGTTGTATCTCGAACACAAACACAAAAAATGATTGATGGAATTGTGAATTTAGGTATTAAACGAATTTCACAATTTGAGCTTGCATTAAAACCTGATAACAATCAAAAAGGAATGACGGCATCTGGCATGATTGTAATTAATCCCCCCTGGAAGCTACACGAGCAAATGCAATCAATTATGCCATGGTTAAAAGAGACGTTGGATATAGAAAAAACAGGGAACTTCACCATTAAAGAGCTAGTATCGGAATAAAAAACTGAACTAAATGCGAGTATTTAACTCGCATTTTTATCATTCAATTATTAATGATTTAGAAGTAGTTTAGGGAAAAAAGTGGCAGGAAAATAAGTAAATCCATAAAATTACCGTCAATAATAACGATAAAAATACGGCCGCAGATCCATAATCCTTAGCTCGACCAGATAACTCATGTCTTTCACTACCGATTCTATCTACCACACATTCAATAGCACTGTTAATAAGCTCAACAATCATCACAACACCAATTGAACCCAATAATAAAATACGTTCATATATAGTAAAATCAATTAACATGACCACGATATAAGCCACAATC
Source organism: Gilliamella sp. G0441 (assembly GCF_050589305.1). Taxonomy (NCBI): domain Bacteria; kingdom Pseudomonadati; phylum Pseudomonadota; class Gammaproteobacteria; order Orbales; family Orbaceae; genus Gilliamella; species Gilliamella sp. G0441. The sequence continues at coordinate 4,856 of NZ_JBNRJF010000009.1, forward strand.
AGCGACAATAATTCTTGACGAAATGCGGTTTCATATTTTATCGCTGATTTAAACCCTTTAAAAGAGTATTTTGTTGCATTAATTAAACGTTTTAAACCTGTCTTTTTTTCCATAATAATAATATTCCAATATGATTATCTAGCATAACCATAGTTCATTAGGCGTTGAAATCTTCTTTCAAGTAAAACGGATAAATCCATTGCTTCAAGTTCATCAAGATCATTTATCAACTGTTTTTTTAGAGAAGCTGATACAGCTACATAATCACGATGAGCACTACCAAGAGGTTCAGGTACAACTGAATCGATTAAATTCAATTTTAACAATTTATCTGCGGTCATATTCATTGCTTCAGCAGCAACAGGAGCTTTGTCTGCACTTTTCCATAATATGGAAGCACACCCTTCAGGAGAAATAACCGAATAAGTACTGTACTGCAACATATTCACTTTATCAGCAACACCAATCGCAAGCGCTCCACCAGAACCGCCTTCACCAATAACAGTACAAATAGTAGGTACTTTAAGACGAGACATTTCGCGTAAATTTCTAGCTATCGCTTCAGCTTGTCCCCGTTCTTCAGCACCAATACCCGGGTATGCTCCTGGTGTATCAATAAAAGTAATAATGGGTAACTTAAAACGCTCAGCTAATTGCATCAAACGTAATGCTTTTCGATAACCTTCAGGCGCAGGCATACCAAAGTTACGATATATTTTTTGTTTTGTTTCACGACCTTTTTGATGACCAATAACCATTACTGGTCGATCATCAATACGAGCAATACCACCAACAATTGCTTTATCGTCAGCATAAGCACGATCACCAGCTAGCTCATCAAAATCGGTAAAAATTTCTTTGATATAATCTAACGTGTAAGGTCTATTTGGATGTCTGGCTAATTGAGCAATTTCCCAAGGGGATAAATTTGCAAATATTTTTTTTGTCAGTTCACGACTTTTTTTATTTAATTGTTTGATCTCTTTATCTAAATTGATATCTAATTCAACTTGTTGTGAATCAATATTCTTTAAGGAATTAATTTTTGCTTCTAATTCCGCTATCGGCTTTTCAAATTCCAAAAAATTGTTCATAACGCTTATGATTGCCTCTTAATTTATTTTGTATTTCTTATAAATACATTACGTAATATAGTATAAAGACTAATTCTTAAAATAAAATTAAGTCAATTTTACTATGTAATACTAATTAAAGTCATCTACATTTATAAGCTATCGACAGCATCATTAATAATAAACAACTTATTTTTATCTTTAAATGTAGATTTATATCTTTGCTTTATTTCTTAGAAAAAAGAATTTTTTTATAATTTTCCTAAAATTCAAATTCAATACGATCATTACCTAGCAAGGTTTTAAGCTCTACAATTAGGGCATCCTCTGGAATAACTCGCCAAGTCGTACCAAATTGTATTCTTACTATAGAATCATCCCTATGATAGTAAAGATTTACAGGTACACTTCCATGCCGATAGGGTTCAAATAGTTGTTGTAAACGCTGCAACATAGCTCTATCAGCTTCACTGTCCGTTAATGTCACGGCCAAACCTTTAACATACTTCGCCCGAGCATCCTTTAAGTCGACCATATCACGTACCGTCATTTTGAATCCACCATTAAAATCATCATGGCTGACTTGACCGGTAACAATTAAAATTTTATCTTTAACCAATAGATGCTCAAATTTTTCCAGTGCATCAGTAAAAAGCATACCGTCAATACGACCTGAGCGGTCATCCAAGGTAAATAAACCGATTTTATTCCCTTTCTTGGTAATGCGAACCCTTGCATCAACAACAATACCGGCAAAAGTAACCATTTTTCCCCAACCCGTTGGAGAAGCTTCACTGATCCGTAAACCTCCAGCATAACGATTTAACTCTTTCAAGTATTGTGTAACTGGATGCCCAGTTAAATAAAGTCCTAAAGTATCACGTTCACCATCAAGTAAAACTTGCTCTGGCAATTCTGGAACAGCAGCATAAGCATGTTCAACTTGTTCTGGCTCTTCAGCTAAAACCCCAAACATATCTTCTTGACCAATATCTTGTGCTTTAGCATATTGATCCGCTGCTTGCATAGCATCGTTAATACTATTTAAAATCGCTGCTCGATGGGGTCCTAATTTGTCAAAAGCGCCTGCCATGGTGAGTTTTTCCAAAACACGACGGTTAATTTTTTTCATATCGGTTCGGGCACATAATTCAAAAATATTTTTGAAATATCCACCACTATTACGCGCTTCAACTATTGCCTCAATCGGACCTTCACCCACACCTTTTATTGCACCAATACCGTAAACAATTTCACCTTTATCATTCACATGAAAATGATACAAGCCACTGTTAATATCGGGCGGATTAATTTTGAGTCCCATGCGTAGACATTCATCGACCAGACCAACGATTTTATCTGTATTGTCCATATCAGCCGTCATAACTGCTGCCATAAACTCTGCCGGATAGTGTGTTTTTAGCCAGAGAGTTTGATAAGAAACAAGTGCATAAGCTGCCGAATGCGATTTGTTAAAACCATAACCTGCGAATTTTTCAACTAAATCAAAAATTCGCATAGCCAGTTCACCATCAACGCCTTGCTTTTCAGCGCCTTCTTTAAATACAGAACGTTGCTTAGCCATTTCTTCTGGCTTTTTCTTACCCATAGCTCGACGTAATAAATCCGCACCACCTAAGGTATAACCAGATAACGTTTGTGCTATTTGCATGACCTGTTCTTGATAGAGAATAATACCATAGGTAGGTTCTAATATAGGTTTTAAAGATTCGTGCTGATGATTAATATCGGGGTAAGACACCTCTTCACGACCATGTTTACGATCGATAAAATTATCCACCATGCCCGATTGTAAAGGTCCAGGTCGGAATAATGCGACTAATGCAATCATGTCTTCAAAGCAGTCAGGCTTTAAACGTCTGATGAGATCTTTCATACCACGCGATTCAAGCTGGAAAACCGCGGTTGTTTCAGCATTTAACAGTAAATCAAACGATTTCTGATCATCAAGCGGAATGCGTGTAATATCAACCGTTTCTAAACCTTCTCTAGCTTGACGCTCATTAATCATTTTGATTGCCCAATCGATAATGGTTAATGTGCGTAAACCTAAAAAGTCGAATTTGACTAGTCCAGCATATTCGACATCATTTTTATCAAATTGTGTAACAGGATGATGACCTTCAGAATCACAATAGATCGGCGAGAAATCAGTAATTTTAGTTGGTGAAATCACGACCCCACCAGCATGTTTACCTGCGTTTCGTGTCACCCCCTCTAATTGTCTGGCAATATCAATTAACGATTTGACATCTTCATTATTATCATAAATTTCTTGCAATTGAGGTTCGAGTTCAAACGCTTTTGCTAGGGTCATTCCGGGGTCAAGAGGTATGAGCTTTGCGATACGGTCAACAAATCCGTAAGGGTGCCCAAGCACTCGCCCCACATCGCGAATAACGGCTTTAGCAGCCATTGTACCAAATGTAATAATTTGTGAAACCGCATCTCGACCGTACATGTCAGCAACATGATCAATCACTAAATCACGTTTTTCCATACAGAAATCAACATCAAAATCTGGCATTGATACCCGTTCAGGATTTAAAAAACGTTCAAAAAGTAAATCAAAGGCTAACGGATCTAAATCCGTTATTTTAAGTGCATAAGCAACAAGAGAACCAGCCCCTGAACCACGACCCGGACCGACAGGAATATCATTATCTTTAGACCACTGAATAAATTCCATAACGATCAGGAAATAGCCAGGAAACCCCATTTGGTTGATTACGTTTAATTCGGTTTCTAAACGTTCATCATATTCTGGTCGTTTTTGTTGTCTAACGTTAGGATCAGGAAATAAAAGTTCTAATCTTTCTTCCAAACCTTCACGTGATTTGTGAACTAAAAAATCTTCTGTAGACATATTCCCTGTTGGGAACTTAGGTAAAAAATACTCCCCTAATCGAATCGACACATTACAACGTTTGGCTATTTCAACACTATTTTCTAATGCTTCTGGAATGTCAGAAAACAGTTCGCACATTTCTTGTTCTGAACGTAAATATTGTTCAGCTGAGTAGTGTTTTGGTCTATTAGGATCTTCAAGGGTGTTACCATCGTGAATGGCAACACGAATTTCGTGAGCTTCAAAATCAGAAGGAACTAAAAATCTTACATCATTAGTTGCCACAACAGGTAATGTATATTGTTCAGCAAGTTTAACTGCACTATGAATAAAAAGCTCTTCATTAGCACGCTTTGTGCGTACTAATTCAAAATAAAAATGGTCTTTAAAGTTTTCACAATAAAATTGGACAGCACTGTCAATTATTGCTTGATTATTACGGATAACACCAATACCTACGTCACTTTCACGACCAGCTAGAACAATCAATCCTGATCGGTACTCTGTTAACCATTCTTGATCAACAACCGGAATATCACCGATGTAACCTCTTTCATAAGCTTTGGAAATCAATAAGGTAAGATTTTTATATCCATCATTATTGGCTGCTAGTAAAGTTAAGCGAAAAATATCATCTGGCATTTGTTGATTTTTTATAGCAAGATCAGCGCCAATTATAGGCTTAATACCTTTTGACATTGCTGTACCATAAAATTTTACTAGCCCACAAAGATTAGTGAAATCCGTAATTGCAAAGGCTGGCATCTGTAACTTGCTCACTTCATTTACTAATGTACCAACTTTAGCAATTCCATCGATCATTGAGAAATCGCTATGTAAATGGAGATGAATAAATTGAGGTTCTGCCATAATTTCCAGTAATGATATTGCTTTAAAATTTATTTCAGATTATAACACATGCTATATAAATATTCTTATTCTCTTTATCGATAAGATTTAACACATCTAAAATAATTTTCAGGAAGGCTTTCGTCGATAATAAAAATTACCGACGAATAATTTCAGAATAAGAAATTAGATTTTTTTGAATAACACTGAACCATTAGTTCCACCGAAACCAAACGAGTTACACAGTGCATACTCTAAATTCTTAACTTGACGAGCTGTATGAGGTACATAATCGAGATCACATCCGTCATCAGGATTATCTAAATTAATAGTTGGCGGTACAGCTTGATCACGCAATGCTAGTACAGTAAAGATTGATTCAACAGCACCAGCTGCACCCAGTAAATGACCAATCATTGATTTTGTTGAACTGACCATTACTTTGCTTGAATTTTCTTTAAAAACGCTTTTCACTGCTTGAGTTTCAGCTTTATCACCAGCAGGAGTTGATGTACCATGCGCATTGATATAACCAACTTGTTCAGGTGTAATACCAGCATCACGGATTGCACATTTCATCGCTAAGGCCGCACCACTGCCATCTTCTGGAGGTGAAGTCATATGATAAGCATCGCCACTCATTCCAAAACCGACAACTTCTGCGTAAATTTTTGCACCACGTTTTTTAGCATGTTCATACTCTTCTAAGAACATGATTCCTGCGCCATCACCAAGTACAAAACCATCACGATCTTTATCCCAAGGTCGACTTGCAGCTTTAGGATTTTCATTATTAGTTGATAATGCACGTGCCGCACCAAATCCGCCAATACCAAGTGGTGTACTTGCTTTTTCGCCGCCACCGGCAAGCATACCATCTGCATCACCATAAGCAATCATTCTTGCTGCATGCCCGATATTATGGACACCAGAAGAACAAGCGGTAGCTATAGTAATACTTGGGCCTTTTAATCCATAAATGATAGATAAATGACCAGCAATCATATTTACAATAGTAGATGGGACAAAAAATGGGCTAATTTTACGTGGCCCGCCATTAATTAGCGCGCTATGGTTTTCCTCAATTAATCCAAGACCACCAATACCTGAACCAATAGCACAACCAATACGTTCTGAATTTTCTTCCGTAATTTCGATGCCAGCATCTTGCATTGCTTGAATACCAGCGGCTATGCCATATTGGATAAAATAATCCATTTTACGTGCATCTTTACGTGAAATATTATAATCTTCGCCATTAAAGTTTTTAACCATCGCGGCGAAGCGCGTTGCAAAAGGGGCTGTATCAAAGTGTTCGATGAGTTCAACACCACTTTGACCGGCTAATAAAGCTTGCCAAGTGGATTCAACTGTATTACCAACTGGAGATATCATGCCCATTCCAGTAACAACAACTCTGCGTTTAGACACATTGTCCTCCAGAAAAGGATTGAGATGAAATTTGAATCAATGATAATTTTACATTGAGTTTTCTAAAAATGAATACCAAGCCGATTATGTTTCAACAAGTTAAAAACATAAATACGAACTAGGCGATCAGTTGACCGCCTATCACGAAAACTCAGCTAAAATTATTGATTTGCAGTAATATAATCAATTGCTGATTGAACAGTTGTGATTTTTTCAGCTTCTTCGTCAGGAATCGCTGTATCGAATTCTTCTTCTAAAGCCATAACAAGTTCAACTGTATCAAGAGAGTCAGCGCCAAGATCTTCTACAAAAGAAGATTCGTTTCTTACTTCGTCTTCTTTTACACCAAGTTGCTCAACAATAATACTTTTAACTCGCTCTTCAATAGTGCTCATACTCTTTTTTTTCCTATAAAAATCGCCGAAAGTGGCGGTGAATGTAAGTTTATAAAATGTTGAAAAAGATGCAAACCATTTTTCAACCCAATTGTTTAATTTTTGTTCGAATCGTCAAAATATTAACTTATTTTACACTATTCAAATCAATTACACCATATACATGCCACCATTGACATGCAAAGTTTCGCCTGTAATGTAAGATGCTTCATCAGATGCCAAAAATGCAACAGCATTAGCAATTTCAACAGGTTCACCTAAACGCCCCGCAGGGACTTGTGCTAATGTTAAAGCTTTCTGTTCCTCGGTAAGTGCTTCTGTCATATCAGTTGCAATAAATCCTGGTGCTACAACATTTACTGTAATTCCTCGAGACGCAACTTCACGAGCTAACGATTTACTAAAACCAATCAAACCTGCTTTTGCTGCAGCATAATTCGCTTGACCGGCGTTACCCATCGTTCCCACAACAGAACCAATAGTAATAATTCTACCATAACGTTTTTTCATCATTGTTCGCATCAAAGCTTTTGATAGACGAAAAACCGAAGTTAAGTTGGTATTTAAAATATCTTGCCACTCATCTTCTTTCATTCTCATTAATAGATTATCACGAGTAATACCTGCATTATTAACTAAAATATCGATATCACCAAATTCTGTTTTAATTGCGCCAATAACCGATTCAATCGATGATTCATCTGTCACATTCAAAGCATAACCTTTACCGTGTGAGCCTAAATATTGGCTTATTGCTTCAGCACCTTTTTCTGTTGTTGCTGTACCAATAACTGTTGCACCACATGCAACTAATTTTTCTGCAATTGCTTTACCTATTCCGCGACTTGCACCTGTAACTAAAGCAATTTTTCCTGATAGGTTCATAACTACCTCTTTTAAATTTTTATTTAGTATTTTCTAATGCAACATCCAAAGAAGCTTTATCATTGACTGCACAAGCAGATAATGAATCAACAATACGTTTAGTCAATCCTGTTAATACTTTACCTGGTCCCATTTCAACTAAAAGTGTTATACCTTGTTTTGCCATTTCTTCAACTGTTTCAGTCCATCGAACAGGACTATAAAGCTGAGCAATAAGTGCTGCTTTAATTTGATCTGCAGATGATTCAACTTTAACATCAACATTATTAATTACCGCAAATTTTGGCGTATTAAAAGTAATGTTTTCTAATGCTATTGCTAATTTATCTGCCGCTGGTTTCATTAATGCACAATGAGAAGGAACACTGACAGCAAGAGGTAATGCGCGTTTCGCACCCGCTTCTTTACACAAAGCACCAGCACGTTCAACCGCTTCTTTATTACCAGCAATAACAACTTGACCCGGTGAATTGAAATTAACGGGTGCAACAACTTGGCCTTGAGCGGCTTGTTCACATGCTTTACGAATTGACTCATTATCGAGCCCGATGATTGCATACATGGCACCTGTACCTGTTGGTACAGCTTCTTGCATTAGTTGTCCACGTAATTCAACTAATTTGATAGCGTCTTTAAAATCAATAACACCTGCACAAACTAATGCCGAATATTCACCTAAACTATGACCTGCCATAAATTCTGGTTGTGCACCATTTACACTCTGCCATACCCGATAAATTGCTTCAGATGCAGCAAGTAACGCAGGTTGTGTTTGCCAAGTTTTATTTAATTCTTCTACTGGACCGTCTTGTACTAGTGTCCATAAGTCATAGCCTAATACCTGTGAAGCTTCATCAAAAGTTGATTTCACAATTGGATAATTATCAGCAAGATCTTTTAGCATACCTACCGCTTGTGAACCTTGTCCTGGAAATACCATTGCAAATTTGGTCATTTTAAAATCCTTGATCACTTAAAATAATTGATTAGTTAAAATCTAACGAGCGCAGAGCCCCATACAAAACCGCCACCAAATGCCTCTAATAGAATTAATTGGCCACGTTTAATGCGTCCATCTCGGACACCAGCATCTAATGCACAAGGTACCGATGCAGCTGAAGTATTTCCTTGTTTATCCAACGTTACAATGACTTTACTCATATCCATATCTAAACGTTTAGCTGTCGCAGAAATAATTCTTAAATTTGCTTGATGAGGCACCAACCAATCTAAATCGGCTTTATTAAAAGCATTTTCAGTTAAAAGCTCATCAACTAAATTTGAGAGTTCTTTAACTGCTATTTTAAACACTTCATTACCATGCATCGTCATATAGACAGGATCATTCATATTACGGCGATCGACATAGGGATATTTTAATAGATCGCCATAACGTCCGTCAGCATGTAGATGTGAAGCAATAATGCCGGGCTCTTCTGAAGCTCCGACAACAACAGCACCTGCTCCATCACCAAAAATAATTACAGTCCCACGGTCAGCCGGATCAACACCACGTGTTAACATGTCGGATCCAACCACTAAAGCATATTTGATTGCACCACTTTTTACATATTTATCCGCAATATCTAATGCATAAACAAATCCTGAGCATGCTGCTGATACATCAAAGGCAATCACATCGCCTATCTCAAGTTTAGCTTGTAGTTCAGTTGCAGAACTTGGAAAAGCATTAATTGAAGTAGCTGTTGCAACAATAATTAAACCAATATCATTTTTATCGATACCAGCCATGTCAATAGCATTAATTGCCGCTTCATAAGCCATTGTTGTTACTGTTTCATCAGGAGCGGCAATACGTCTTTCTTTGATACCAGTGCGAGTTGTAATCCATTCGTCACTAGTATCAACCATTTTTTCAAGATCTGCGTTGGTTCGAATCTGTTTTGGAAGATAACTTCCTGTTCCTAATATCTTTGTATACATCTAATTATTCGCTCTTAGGTAGTGCGGAAGAAAGACTAGTTGCAATCTTCTCTGGTATATTTGTTTGGATAGCCAAAATAGCTTGTTCTATTGCTGCAAAAAAAGATTTTTGATTGGCACTACCGTGACTTTTGATCACAATACTTTGAAGTCCAAGTAAACAGGCTCCATTATATCGCCCAGGATCCAAATAACAAAAATTTTTTGCAATCTTTCTTTGTACCCATTTGCTCAGTAATTTCATTAAAAAAGAATTATGATTCAAAGATAACTTAAACGAAGACATAAAGATTTTGATTAAGCCTTCGACCGTTTTTAGTGTTACATTACCTACGAACCCATCACAGACTAATACATCGGTTTTACCAGTTAAAAGATCATTGCCTTCTAAATAACCGATATAATTAATTTGATCATTCGATTTTAATACAGCCGCAGCTGCACGAATTTTATCTAATCCTTTAATATCCTCTTCACCAATGTTAAGTAATGCAACTCGTGGAGTTTCGATCTTAAGTACAGTCTTAGCAAGAATCTCACCCATTATCGCAAATTGTACTAACATATCGCTATCACATTCAGCATTAGCCCCGAGATCCAAAACAACTGTATCTTGATTATTTAAGGCTGGTATAGTCGCAACCAAAGCGGGACGGTCAATACCGGTTAGAGAATGTAATAAAAGTTTAGATAACCCCATCAAAGCCCCTGTATTACCTGCACTAACACATGCTTGAGCAGAGTTTTCTTTGACAAGTTCCAATGCAATTCTCATTGAAGAGCCTTGACTATGGCGAATTGCGTAAGATGGCTTCATGTCATTCGTAATCACAGTGGTTGATTCTATCAATATCAATCGACTATCGTTTTGATACTGTGCAATAAGTTTGGTATTTTCTTTAGACAAAAAGGAGCTTATTTCTGTTAGATTACCTACCAGAAAGATAGAAAGATTTGGATAACGATTTAGTGCTTGTATTGCAGCAGGAACAACAATACGAGGACCGAAGTCCCCGCTCATAGCATCTAACGCGATGGTTAGATTATCCAAAATGTCACCTGAGGATTTCTAAATTCGCAGTAATTATTTCGAAATCACTTTACGACCACGATAATAACCATCAGCGGTTACGTGATGACGTAAATGTGTTTTACCTGATTCATCAACTGAGATATTAGCAACAGTTAATGCATCATGTGAACGACGCATACCACGTTTTGCACGAGTTTTACGATTCTGTTGAACAGCCATGGATTTACCCCTTATTCTTTAAACTAACTAAAATTGCAAATGGATTTGGCTTTTCATTCTCTTTTGGAATATCACCAAATACCATATCTGCCTCTGACACTTCGCAGTGTTTACTATCATGTACCGGCGCAATTGGTAACGAGAGAATAATTTCGTCCTCAAGTAACGCTAATATATCCACTTCACCGAACTCGTTCATCAGAACAGGTTCATAATGTTCCGGTAGTGTCTCTGCTTGAGCATCGCTCTTTACAGGACTAAATTTATTCATCACATGAATTTCAGTGATAAAAGGTTTAAAACAACGTTGGCAAATCAGTTCCAACGTTATCTTCGCATCAATGTTGATAACACAGAGTTTTTGCTCATCATAATCAAAGGATAAGCGGCACTCGATATCACTTTTTGGACTTTCAACCCTTGTTGCACTTTTTGCTGGATAATATCCAACATAATCAAGTCGTTTCTGTGCAGCTTTAATAGGGTCGATCGTTAATGGCAATTTATTTTGCATAAAATATGCGCATCTACCTTAAAAAATTATTTAGTATAGTTAAAAACTACACGATGCCGTAAGGCGCGCATATTACCTTTAAATCAAGGTTTCGTCAATGGGATCGTATAAGATAATTTGTTTTAGTCGTTGATTATTGGCTTGATATTTTTATTACTCCATTATTTCAATAATATAAAAAACATCAAATTTGAGATTTTTATTTAATAATTATAAGCCAATTTTAGACAAACAAATTAAAACGATTTCTAATCAATTTACCAGCTACCAGAAGCGCCACCACCACCACTACGACCACCTCCGCCACCGCTAAATCCTCCTGAGCCGCCTCCAAACCCTCCACCGCCAAAACCTCCTCCCCGGAATCCGCCGCCACCTGAACCACTGCTACCATTTATTCGTAAAAATCCACTCGCAATCGTACTCATGACAAACGCCAAGAATAATAAGATAAAAGCAATGGATATAGAATGACCACTCCATAAGGTAAACCCACCTACTGATAATCCATTAAGTAGCCCTGTACCCAAATTTCGACTGGCAGAGCGTTTAGACGATCCTAGCGGAATAATACTATTGATAACAAAGCAAATGAAAAAAGAGACCAAACCATAATTAAATAATTTAGCACCAAATTCACCAGCAAGAAGCGTACCAATATCGGATTCATTGCTATTTTCATTACCTAGGGGTTCTGAGTTATCTATTTTTTGTTTCAAGACAGATATAGCATTTTTGATACCTTGATAATAGTTATTTTGTTTGAATTCCGGTGTTAATTGTTCACGTATAATATGGCTAGCAATTAAATCGGTTATGGTTCCCTCTAACCCATAACCAACTTCAATATGCATACGTCTATCGTCTTTAGCGATTAATAATAAAATACCATTATCTTGTCCTTTTTTTCCTATTCCCCATTGAGCAAAAACTCGAGTTGCACATTGTTCAATGGTTTCATCTTCAAGCTTTGCAATCATTAAAATGATAATTTGTGCACCGTCAGTTCTTGGTTTTTCAAATTCAATTAGGCTTGATTCTAAATCATCAATTTGTGATGGTGTCAGTGTATTTGTCGTATCAATCACCCGCCGAGTAAATTGTGGAATTTCAGTCAGCCCAAAACAAAACCAACTGAATATTAACAATAAGCTAACTGGAAAGTATCTCTTCATTATATTCACTACCCAAAATTAACTGCAGGTGCATTAGAAATCTGTTTTTCATTTTCAACACTAAACTGTTGTTTTGGTTTCACACCTAAAACATCTGCTACCCATTTTGTGGGTAATTGACGGATATAAATATTGAAATTTTGCACTGCTTCAATGTAGCGTCCTCGAGCAACAGCAATACGGTTCTCAGTACCTTCAAGTTGGCTCATTAAATCTTGATATAATGTATTAGCTTTAAGCTCTGGATAATTTTCACTAACTGCTATCAAACGACTTAATGCAGAACTCAACTCAGATTGTGCTTGTTGAAATTTAGAAAATAAAGCAGGATCGGTAAGTTGATCTGCATTTAATTGTATTGAACCAACTTTGGCTCGGGCGTCAGTGACTTGTGTAAACACCTCTTTCTCGTGTGTCGCGTATCCTTTAACAGTATTAACCAAATTAGGGACTAAATCTGCTCGACGTTTATACTGGTTAATAACTTCTGACCATGAAGCTGCCACTTTTTCATCTTGAGTTTGAATACTATTGTAGTTTTTAAAAAAAATGAATCCGGCAACAATAAGTAACGCAATAATGAGTAACACAAGTTTTGATTTCATCGTAAACCCCTTATAAAATTGTCTAATTAATAGGTAATTTAGAAAAACACAACTAATTGAAACCATTAACAATTAAACTAAGGACATCAAAATATAGATCAATATTTGAAATGAGCACTGAATATCATTAATATATAAACATGAATTAAATCAGAACCAAAAAAGAACACTATAAGTAATAAAGAAAAGATAGTCAGGAAAAAAGTAATTCAATGTGGATTAGCTTAATTTTTCATTAGTTTTGTATTTTTTTAGAATAAATATACGCTAATCACACCAACATTTTTATAATAGTTAGATTGTATTATAGCTATTTTTATAAACTTTGCGAAGTATAATCATAACTTATTATTAAATTCCATTATGTCACTATTGGATTATTGCTCACATAACCTTAATGAATTAATGATGAATCGGAATATTAGATTTTTGCTTGTTTCATCAAATTTATTATTTTAGTAAAACATCAAAACACTCTAATTGTGCCGGTTCAAAATAGATATCACTATTATTCGGTCGATTATTCGTATTACGATGAGTATGTTTGAAGTGATCTGAATTTACCCAAGCTTCAAAATCAGCCTTTGATTCCCACTCGGCAAATGAAGAAAATAAAGTATAATCCTGTTCAGTTTTTCCTTGTAGAAAGTAAAAGCGATTAAATCCTTTCATCTCTTTCAAATGACTATCACGATTACGCCATATGTCAATAAAAGTCTCTTCACTACCTCGTTTTATTTTAAAACGGTTCATAACAATATACATATAAAACTCCTTTCATTTCATTTGAGATAAAAAAATAGCACGTGCGATCACGTGCTATTTTAATAACTCGTCCTACTGACTATTGGTTTTCTTCTGCAGAATTAAGTAACTCAGCTAAGTTAGCTGTTGCTTCTTCAGCAGAAATTGTTGTTTGAATATCATCACTTGATGGTACTGCACGTTTACGTAAACGCTCTTTATGGTAAGCATAACCAGTACCAGCCGGAATCAATCGACCAACAATGACGTTTTCTTTTAAGCCACGTAATTCGTCGTTTTTACCAGCAACTGCTGCTTCGGTTAATACGCGAGTCGTTTCTTGGAACGATGCCGCAGAAATAAACGATTCAGTTGTTAATGATGCTTTAGTAATACCAAGTAGATCGTGTAAATAAACAATTGGTTCTTTACCTTGTGCTTCAAGTTCACGATTAATAATCTTCAAGCGTGAAACTTCAAGTTGTTCACCGTCAAGTAGACGAGAACCACCCGGATGAATAACCGTTGCTTTACGCAGCATCTGACGAACGATAACTTCAATGTGCTTATCATTGATTTTTACACCTTGCAGGCGATAAACTTCTTGAACTTCGTTAACAATGTAACGTGTTACCGCATTTACGCCACGTAGACGTAAGATATCATGTGCTGATTCAGGCCCATCGGAAATCACATCACCACGTCCAACTTGTTCACCTTCAAATACGTTAAGTTGACGCCATTTAGGAATCATCTCTTCATATGGTTCACTGCCATCTAATGGCGTGATGATCAAGCGACGTTTACCTTTGGTCTCTTTACCAAACGAAATAATACCATCAATTTCAGCAAGAATAGCTGATTCTTTCGGTTTACGAGCTTCAAATAAGTCAGCTACGCGTGGTAAACCACCGGTAATATCTTTAGTCCCTACAGAGGCTTGTGGAATACGTGCAAGTGTATCACCCACATTGATTTCTGCACCATCTTCTAATTGAACTAATGCTTTACCTGGTAAGAAGTATTGTGCAAGCATTTCAGTACCTGCAACATAGATATCTTTACCTTTAGCATCAACAATCTTGATTGCTGGACGTAAATCTTTACCTACACCTGTTCGCTCAGCGACATCTAAAATAACAATCGATGATAAACCTGTTAATTCGTCGGTTTGACGGGTAATAGTTTGACCATCAACCATATCAACAAATTTAACAAAGCCTTTCGCTTCAGAGATAACTGGCATTGTATGCGGATCCCAGTTAGCAACTGTTTCACCAGCATCGACTGCTGCACCATTACCTTTTGTTAAAATCGAACCATAAGGAACTTTGTAAGTCTCTTTCATTCGACCTAAATCATCGATAATCGTTAACTCAGCATTACGTGATGTAATAACCAATTTCTTGTCTGGGTTAGTCACAAATTTAGCATTAGTTAATTTAATACTACCTTTGTTTTTAACTTGAACACTTGATTCTGCTGCCGCTCTTGATGCCGCACCACCGATATGGAACGTACGCATGGTTAACTGTGTACCTGGCTCACCGATTGATTGAGCTGCGATAACACCGATTGCTTCACCTTTATTCACTAAGTGACCACGTGCTAAGTCACGACCATAACATTTCGCACAAACACCAAAATCAGTATCACACGAAACAACAGAACGAACTTTAACACTATCAACCGATTCAGCTTCTAGTAAATCACAATAGCTTTCATCAAGTAATGTGTTACGTGGAATCAATATATCGGCACTGCCTGGTTTTAACACATCTTCAGCCGTTACACGACCTAATACACGTTCACGAAGTGGCTCTTTAACATCTCCACCTTCGATAACCGGTGTCATCACTACGCCTTCTAATGTGCCACAATCGTCTTCAATAACAACTAAATCTTGTGCAACATCAACTAAACGACGAGTCAAATAACCAGAGTTCGCTGTTTTTAACGCTGTATCAGCAAGACCTTTACGAGCACCATGGGTAGAAATAAAGTACTGAAGTACGTTTAATCCTTCACGGAAGTTTGCCGTAATTGGTGTTTCGATAATAGAACCATCTGGTTTTGCCATCAAACCACGCATACCTGCTAACTGACGAATCTGTGCCGCAGAACCCCGCGCACCTGAGTCGGCCATCATATAAATACTATTGAAAGAAGATTGTACTTCTTCTTTACCTTCACGATTAATCACTTTTTCAGTTGATAAGTTATCCATCATGGCTTTTGCAACACGTTCATTGGCTGCTGCCCAGATATCGATAACTTTATTATAACGTTCACCTGCTGTGACTAAACCTGATTGGAATTGCTCTTGAATTTCAGCAACTTCAATTTCAGCTTCGTTGATGATTTGTAATTTCTTAGCCGGAATTTCCATATCATCAATACCAACTGAAACACCAGAACGTGCAGCATAAGCAAAACCGGTATACATCACTTGGTCAGCCAAAATAACGGTTTCTTTCATACCTAGTTGACGATAGCAAATATTCAAAATACGTGAAATTGCTTTTTTGCCAAGTGGTTGGTTAATCACTGAGTAACTCATCCCTTTTGGCATAATCAACCATAAAATAGCACGCCCAACAGTAGTATCAATAACTGACGTTGTTTCTTCCCACTCACCAACACTATTACGTTGGCTTTCAGTAATACGCACTTTAACTTTAGCATGTAGCTCAACAAGACCTAAACGATACAGTTTTTCTGCTTCTTTAGGACCGGTTAAAATCATGCCTTCACCTTTCGCATTGACTTTATCACGAGTCATATAGTAAAGACCTAATACCACGTCCTGTGAAGGAACAATAATAGGCTCACCACTCGCAGGCGAAAGAATGTTGTTGGTTGACATCATTAACGCACGCGCTTCTAATTGCGCTTCTAAGGTTAATGGTACGTGAACCGCCATTTGGTCACCATCGAAGTCAGCATTGAATGCCGCACAAACTAATGGATGTAACTGAATCGCTTTACCTTCAATTAAGATAGGTTCAAATGCTTGAATACCTAATCTGTGAAGTGTTGGTGCACGGTTTAGTAATACTGGATGTTCACGGATAACTTCATCTAAGATATCCCAAACAATCGCATCTTCACGTTCAACCATTTTCTTCGCAGCTTTGATGGTTGTTGCATAGCCACGACGCTCTAATTTACCGTAGATAAATGGTTTGAAAAGCTCAAGTGCCATTTTTTTCGGTAAACCACATTGGTGTAAACGCAAGTATGGTCCCACTGTAATTACAGAACGACCTGAGTAGTCAACACGTTTACCTAATAAGTTTTGACGGAAACGACCTTGCTTACCTTTAATCATATCGGCAAGTGATTTTAATGGACGTTTGTTTGAACCGGTAATAGCACGACCACGGCGACCATTATCTAATAATGCGTCGACAGATTCTTGTAACATACGTTTTTCATTACGTACAATAATATCTGGCGCAGCTAAGTCTAATAAACGTTTTAAACGGTTATTACGGTTGATCACTCGACGATAAAGATCATTCAAATCTGATGTTGCAAAACGTCCGCCATCAAGTGGTACTAATGGACGTAAATCTGGTGGCAACACAGGCAATACGTTTAAGATCATCCATTCAGGTTTATTTTCTGATTGAATGAATGCTTCAATAATCTTAATGCGTTTAGTGATTTTCTTCCGTTTTGTTTCAGAGTTTGTTGTTGAAAGTTCGTCACGTAGTGCTTCACATTCCGCTTGTACATCAATATTACGCAACAACTCTTGGATAGCTTCGGCACCCATGCGAGCATCAAATTCATCACCAAACTCTTCTAACGCATCTAAATATTGCTCTTCTGTTAAGATTTGACCACGCTCTAAGTTGGTCATACCACCATCAAGAACCATAAATGATTCAAAATAAAGAACACGTTCGATATCACGAAGTGGCATATCTAACAATAAACCAATACGAGATGGTAATGATTTTAAAAACCAGATGTGTGCAGTTGGCGATGCAAGTTCAATATGCCCCATACGTTCACGACGTACTTTCGCTTGTGTTACTTCAACGCCACATTTTTCACAGATCACACCACGGTGTTTTAAACGTTTATATTTTCCACATAAACATTCATAGTCTTTAACTGGTCCAA
Source organism: Gilliamella sp. G0441 (assembly GCF_050589305.1). Classification (NCBI taxonomy): domain Bacteria; kingdom Pseudomonadati; phylum Pseudomonadota; class Gammaproteobacteria; order Orbales; family Orbaceae; genus Gilliamella; species Gilliamella sp. G0441. Next base: position 22,726 of record NZ_JBNRJF010000009.1, read on the forward strand.
AAATACGCGCACAAAACAATCCATCACGCTCTGGTTTGAACGTTCGATAGTTGATTGTTTCAGGTTTTTTAACTTCACCAAAAGACCATGAGCGAATCATATCAGGAGAGGCAAGACCTATCTTGATAGCATCAAAATCTTCTGTTTTTGTCTGTGCTTTTAGAAACTTTAGTAAGTCTTTCACAATTGGCTCCTATGGAGTTAAACCAATTAGATAACTTATTATCGCTAATAAGTTATCCCTATAAATAGAAATCATTTTTAGTTAGTGAAGATTACTCTTCATCTAACTCGATATTAATACCTAGCGAACGAATCTCTTTTAACAATACATTAAATGATTCTGGAATCGCAGGTTCCATACGATGATCACCATCTACAATATTTTTATACATCTTAGTACGGCCGTTTACGTCATCTGATTTAACCGTTAGCATTTCTTGTAGTGTGTAAGCAGCACCATAAGCTTCAAGTGCCCATACTTCCATCTCACCGAAACGCTGACCACCAAATTGAGCTTTACCACCCAATGGCTGTTGAGTAACCAGACTATATGAACCTGTAGAACGTGCATGCATCTTATCATCAACTAAGTGATTTAATTTCAGCATGTACATATAACCTACTGTTACCGGACGTTCAAACTGCTCACCTGTACGACCATCATACAATGTAATTTGACCTGAAGTCGGCAACTCACCCAATTCTAGTAATGACTTGATTTCTTGCTCTTTTGCACCATCAAACACTGGTGTAGCAAGTGGCATACCATTACGTAAATTTTGTGCCAATGTCATGACTTCTTGATCGGTAAATTCTGCAACATTTACTTTTTGTGCAGCACCTAAACCAAGATCGTATGCTTTTTGGATAAACTCACGTAATTTAGCAAGTTCTTGCTGTTCTTTAAGCATTGTATCAATTTTTTGACCAATACCTTTAGCCGCCATACCTAAGTGGGTTTCTAGGATCTGTCCAATGTTCATACGAGACGGAACCCCTAGTGGGTTTAACACGATATCGACTGGACGACCTTTGTCATCATATGGCATATCTTCAATTGGATTAATCTTAGAGATAACCCCTTTGTTACCATGACGACCCGCCATTTTATCACCAGGCTGAATTTGACGTTTAACCGCTAAGTAAACTTTAACAATTTTGAGCACACCAGGTTGTAAATCATCACCTTGGGTAATCTTCATGCGTTTAGCTTCAAGCTTTTTGTTAAACTCAAGTTTAATTTCTTCGTGCTGTTCAGCAAGTTGCTCTAACTGTGCTTGTTTGCTTTCGTTTGAAATACCGATTGTTAACCATTTTTCTCGTGGTAAGGCATCTAATTTATCAGCTTTAATACCACCAGAAATTAACACATCACGAATACGCGCAAATAAAGCTGCTTCTAAGATTTTAAGCTCTTCAGTTAAATCTTTTCTTGCTTGTTTAAGTTGCATCTCTTCAATTTCAAGTGCACGTTTATCTTTTTGTACACCATCACGAGTGAAGACTTGGACATCAATAACCGTACCAGAAACACCATTTGGTACACGTAAAGACGTATCTTTAACGTCAGATGCTTTTTCACCAAAAATTGCACGTAGTAATTTTTCTTCTGGTGTTAATTGTGTTTCACCTTTAGGCGTCACTTTACCAACAAGAATATCACCACCTTTAACTTCAGCACCGATATAAACAATACCTGATTCATCTAATTTAGAAAGCGCAGCTTCACCCACATTTGGAATATCAGCAGTGATTTCTTCAGCACCTAATTTAGTATCACGAGATACACAAGATAACTCTTGAATATGGATCGAGGTGAAACGATCATCTTGTACCACTTTTTCAGAAACTAAAATAGAATCCTCAAAGTTATAACCATTCCATGGCATAAATGCCACGCGCATGTTTTGACCTAATGCAAGTTCACCTAAATCAGTTGATGGACCATCTGCAAGTACATCACCTCGTTCAACTTTTTCGCCTAATTCCACACATGGAATTTGATTGATACAGGTATTTTGGTTAGAACGGGTATATTTAGTTAAGTTATAAATATCAATCCCTGTTTCACCCGCATACATTTCATCGGCATTTACATTGACTACGATACGTGACGCATCAACATATTGAACAGTACCACCACGACGAGCAACGGCTGTTACACCTGAGTCAACAGCTACCGCACGTTCCATACCGGTACCAACAAATGGTTTTTCCGCTTTTAATGTCGGAACTGCTTGACGTTGCATGTTTGCACCCATCAAAGCACGGTTCGCATCGTCATGTTCCAAGAATGGAATTAATGACGCACCAACTGACACGATTTGTTGTGTTGAAACGTCCATATAATGAACTTGTTCAGGACTATATAAGCCCGACTCACCATTTAAACGACAAGTCACTAAATCTTCTTTAAAGCGACCTTCCTCATCAAGGTTTGAGTTCGCCTGTGCAATAACAAATTCACTTTCGTCAATTGCTGATAAATAATTAATTTCATCAGTCACAACACCGTCAATCACTCGACGATATGGTGTTTCTAAGAAACCATACTCATTAGTACGAGAATAGACCGCTAACGAGTTAATCAAACCGATGTTTGGACCTTCAGGCGTTTCAATCGGACATACACGACCATAATGAGTTGGATGTACGTCACGGACTTCAAAGCCTGCTCGCTCACGAGTTAAACCACCCGGACCTAATGCAGAAATACGACGTTTATGCGTAATTTCAGATAATGGATTGTTTTGATCCATAAACTGAGATAACTGGCTAGAACCAAAGAACTCACGGATTGCCGCTGAAATTGGTTTAGCATTAATCATATCTTGTGGCATTAATGAATCAAGATCACCTAAAGATAAACGCTCTTTTACGGCTCTTTCAACACGCACTAAACCAATACGGAATTGGTTTTCTGCCATTTCACCAACGCTACGAATACGACGATTACCTAAGTGGTCGATATCATCAACATCACCATGACCATTACGAATACTGATTAATTTCTTCATAACGTCAACGATATCATCTTTAGTTAAGACGCTTTGACCTTCAATATCATCACGACCTAAAGAACGATTAAATTTCATTCGACCAACCGCTGATAAATCATAACGTTCATCAGAGAAGAATAAGTTGTCAAATAACGCTTCTGCAGCTTCTTTTGTTGGTGGCTCACCTGGTCGCATCATGCGATAAATTTCAACTAATGCACCTAAACGATCGCGCGTTGAATCAACATTTAATGTTTCAGAGATAAACGCCCCATGATCAAGATCATTGGTGAATAATGTTTCAATTTTTTTGTAGCCTGCATTCGTTAATTCTAATAACAATTCTAATGAAATTGGTGTATTAGCAAATGCAATGACTTCACCTGTCGCGTCATTGACATAGTTTTTAGCAAGCACTTTATTAACGATGTATTCAACAGGTACATCAATTTTGCTTACTTTATCTTTTTCTAATTCACGAATATGACGTGCAGTAATACGGCGACCTTTTTCAGCGTACACTTTACCTTTTGATTCAATATCAAATAAGGCTGTTTCACCACGTAAACGCTCTGGGACTAAATCCATTTTTAATTTGGATTTGCCAACTTCAAAAATGGTTTTCTCAAAGAAGATATTTAAAATTTCTTCTGTTTCATAACCTAATGCGCGCAAAATAATTGTTGCTGGAAGTTTACGACGACGGTCAATACGAGCAAAAAGATTGTCTTTTGGATCAAATTCGAAATCAAGCCAAGAGCCACGATAAGGAATAATCCGAGCATTATATAAAACTTTACCAGAAGAGTGTGTTTTACCTTTATCACTATCAAAGAACACACCTGGACTACGATGTAATTGTGAAACGATTACCCGTTCGGTACCATTGATTACAAATGTTCCATTGTCCGTCATTAAAGGAATTTCGCCCATGTAGACGTCTTGCTCTTTAATATCTTTTACAGTTCCTTCTGGTGCATCTTTATCATAAATAACTAAACGTAATTTTACGCGCAACGGTGCTGAGTAAGTGATCCCTCTAATTTGACATTCTTTTACATCAAACACAGGTTCGCCCATCTTAAAGCTCACGTATTGTAACTCAGCATTACCACTATAACTTTTTATCGGAAATATTGAACGAAAAGCGGCTTCTAAACCATACTGACCTTCTGGATCTTGCTCAATAAATTTCTGGAACGAATCAAGTTGAATAGAAAGAAGATACGGTATATCCAAGACTTGTGGACGCTTACCAAAATTCTTACGAATTCGTTTTTTCTCGGTATAAGAGTAAACCATTAGTTCCTCAACTTGCTTATCTGCTATTTTAGCATGATTAAATATTCATCAGGAGCACTTCAATCGAATAATAACGCCTGACACCTCATCGAAAATATCTATAAATATCAATTGATTAGGCTTAATAAATATACTATTTCTTTATTGCTTTTTATTGATAGTCTTCAAATAAAATTCTTCGACTTTTTACAGCGCAAAAAGGCTGGAGGTAAAACCCCCAGCCATTTAGCTTGCTATCGATTAACTTATTTAAGTTCGACAGCTGCACCAGATTCTTCAAGTGCCTTTTTAAGTTCTTCAGCATCAGCTTTGCTAACACCTTCTTTAACTGTTGCAGGAGCTGATTCAACAAGATCTTTAGCTTCTTTTAAGCCTAAACCAGTTGCACCACGAACTGCTTTGATAACAGCTACTTTATTTGCACCAACATCTTTTAAGATTACATCAAATTCAGTTTTCTCTTCAGCTGCTTCAGCTGGACCTGCTGCTGCAACTGCAACAGCTGCTGCTGCAGAAACACCGAATTTTTCTTCCATCATAGATACTAGTTCAACAACGTCCATTACAGACATTTCAGCAACTGCATCTAAAATTTGTTCTTTAGTGATAGACATAATATAGTTTCCCAAATTTACAATTTTTAATTAATAAAATTCGTCATCATACTGCTAATTAAGCAGCTTCTTTTTGATCACGAACAGCTGCAAGAGTACGAACCAATTTGCCAGCTGCGGCTTCTTTCATGGTTGACATCAAGCGAGCTAATGCTTCTTCATAAGTAGGTAATGTTGCTAAGCGATCAATGTTCGCTGCAGTAATTAACTCACCTTCAAAGGCTGCGGCTTTAATCTCAAATTTATCGTTTTCTTTTGCAAACGCTTTAAAAATACGCGCAGCAGCACCTGGGTGCTCGTTTGAAAACGCAATTAGAGTAGGACCAACAAACGTATCTTTTAAACACTCATATTGAGTGCCCTCTACAACACGGCGTAATAGCGTATTACGAACAACACGCATATAAACACCCGCTTCACGAGCAGATTTACGTAATGCAGTCATTTTTTCTACAGTTACGCCACGAGAATCGGCAACAACTGCAGATAGCGCACCTTTGGCGATTTCATTAACTTCAGCAACAATTTCTTGTTTATTTTGAAGATTTAGTGCCATTGGTTTTGCTCCTGGATTAAAACTAGGCAAAGCCTAGACTTATTTAAACTAACTATAACAATATAGTTAGCACAACCACGATGAGCAGAATTCCTGTATTATATCTTATCAGGTTCTGTCACCGTCTACGTAGGAAAATTAAGTAATTAAACGTCAATTACACCTACGGTCTTGGACGGGGTCTGGTTAAGGCCAGACACCAACCGATTTTTTTGTTTAATTAATATGTTTAATTAAACAGATGCATTCAATGTTGTTTGATCGATAGCAACACCAGCGCCCATAGTAGTAGAAAGACTTACTTTCTTCACAAAGACACCTTTAGAAGATGCTGGTTTTGCACGTTTTAACGCAACAAGTAATGCTTCTAAATTTTCTTTAAGTTTAGCTGCATCAAAATCAGCTTTACCGATAGTAGTATGGATAATACCATTTTTATCGTTACGGTAACGGATTTGACCTGCTTTCGCATTTTTTACTGCTTCAGCAACGTTAGGCGTTACAGTACCAACTTTAGGGTTTGGCATTAAACCACGTGGTCCTAAAATTTGACCTAATTGACCAACTACACGCATAGCGTCTGGCGATGCGATAACGACATCAAAATTCATTTCGCCTTTTTTGATTTGATCCGCAAGATCGTCCATACCAACTAATTCAGCACCCGCTTCTTTAGCTGCTTCTGCATTTGCACCTTGTGTAAACACAGCTACACGAACGCTACGACCAGTACCATGAGGCAATACAATTGCACCACGAACATTTTGGTCTGATTTACGTGAATCAATACCTAAATTTACAGCAACATCAACGCTTTCAGTAAATTTAGCAGTCGCAAGCTCTTTTAATAAAGCAATTGCTTCGTTGATTTCATATTGTTTAGTTGCATTCACTTTTTCGCGGATAAGTTTAGCTTTCTTAGATAATTTAGCCATCGATTAACCCTCCACTTCCAAGCCCATTGAACGAGCAGTTCCTTCAATAGAACGCATCATTGATTCAATGGTAGCACCATTCATATCTGCAGCTTTTAATTCAGCGATTTCGCGAATTTGAGCACTCGTTACTTTACCTACTTTTTTCTTGTTAGGCTCACCTGAACCAGACTTGATTTTAGCAGCTTTCTTCAATAGTACTGCCGCAGGAGGAGTCTTAGTAACAAAGGTGAATGAACGGTCTGAATAGACTGAAATAACAACTGGAATAGGTAGACCTTTTTCCATGCTTTCTGTTTTCGCATTAAATGCTTTACAGAATTCCATGATATTAACACCATGTTGACCAAGTGCTGGACCAACTGGTGGACTAGGATTTGCTGCACCAGCTGCAACTTGCAACTTGATGTAAGCCTGTACTTTTTTTGCCATTTTTTGGTTTCCTTCTCTCGGGTGCAAACGCTTCTATTATATAAATAGACAGCTCCCCTAAGTTAAATGAGGGCAGAATTATCCTACAATTGATATACAAATGCAAGATTTATTTTATGAACAATTAATACAAAGTAGGAGATTCCCCACTTTGTATTAAAAATGAAAATGTTAATTAAAGTACGTTAACAGCGTTAAGTTCTTTAAATGCAAGTTCTAAACGAGCAACTAAAGAATCTTGACCTTTACGTAACCAAACACGTGGATCATAGTATTTTTTGTTTGGCGCATCAGGTCCTTCAGGATTACCTAATTGACCTTGTAAATAAGCTTCATTAGCTTTGTAGTAATCTAAAATACCCGCCCAGTTAGCCCATTGAGTATCGGTATCGATATTCATTTTGATAACACCATAACTAACTGCTTCTGCAATTTCTTCAGGTGTTGAGCCTGAACCACCATGGAATACAAAATTCAGTGATTTTTCAGGTAAGTTGAATTTTTCTGATACGTATTTTTGTGAGTTATCTAAAATTTTTGGTGTTAATTTAACATTACCTGGTTTGTAAACACCATGCACGTTACCAAATGATGCTGCGATAGTGAAACGAGGGCTAATTTCGCTTAAACGCTCATAAGCATAAGCTACATCTTCAGGTTGAGTATAAAGTGCTGAACTATCCATATGGCTGTTATCCACACCATCTTCTTCACCACCAGTACAACCTAATTCTAACTCTAATGTCATTTTCATTGCAGACATACGAGCAAGATACTGACAACAAATATCAATGTTATCTTTTAATGTTTCTTCTGACAGGTCGATCATATGTGAAGAAAATAGTGGTTTACCAGTTTTAGCAAAGTGAGTTTCACCAGCATCAAGTAAGCCATCAACCCATGGAAGTAATTTTCTTGCACAGTGGTCAGTGTGAACAATCACTGGTACACCATATTTTTCAGCCATTAAATGAACATGTTTTGCACCAGAGATAGCGCCTAGTACTGCACATTCTTGTCCTTCTAATTTAAGACCTTTACCAGCGATGAACTGTGCACCACCATTTGAGAATTGAACAATAACAGGAGAACCTACTTTTGCCGCTGTTTCAATTACCGCATTAATTGTGTTGGTATCAACACAGTTAACTGCTGGTAAAGCAAAGTTATTTTCACGAGCGATTTGAAATACTTTTTGAACATCATCACCAGTTACAACACCGGGTTTAACGACATCAGAAATCTTTGTAGCCATTTTATTACCTATGATTTAATTATTATAAAAAATAAAGGATGAGTAATCATCTCATCCTTTTTACTGAATCTATATTATGCTTTTGCTCTCGCTTCTAACATTGCAACAGCAGGAAGTTTTTTACCTTCAACAAACTCAAGGAAGGCACCTCCACCAGTTGAGATGTAAGAAATTTTATCTTCAATTCCAAATAAGTCAATTGCAGCTAACGTATCACCACCACCGGCAATTGAAAAACCTTCACTATCAGCAATTGCTTTAGCAACAATTTCAGTCCCACGACGGAAATTAGGGAATTCAAATACACCAACTGGACCATTCCATAATATGGTTTTCGCTTTTTTAATAATATCAGCTAATGCTTCAGCTGATTTATCACCTAAATCAAGAATTTGTTCATTTTCTTTAACATCAGAAACTGATTTTTCTGTAGCCGTTGCTGTTTCACTGAATTCAGTCGCAACACGTACATCAGTTGGAACAGGAATATGGCAGTTAGCCATCAATTTTTTCGCTTCCGGGATTAAATCCGCTTCATATAGCGATTTACCTACATTATAACCTTCAGCCGCAATGAAAGTATTAGCAATACCGCCACCGACAATAATTTGATCAGCGATTTTTGAAAGCGAATCAAGTACAGTAAGTTTAGTTGATACTTTAGAACCCGCAACAATCGCAACCATTGGACGAGCTGGGTTATCAAGTGCTTTTCCTAATGCATCAAGTTCCGCAGCTAATAAAGGACCAGCACATGCGATAGGTGCAAATTTACCCACACCATGCGTTGAAGCTTGAGCACGGTGAGCTGTTCCAAATGCATCCATTACATAGATATCACAAAGTGCGGCATACTTTTTAGATAACGTTTCATCATCTTTACCTTCACCTACATTGAAACGTACATTTTCAAGAACCACTAATTCGCCTTCTTTAACATCTACGCCATCAAGGTAATCTTTAACAAGACGGACAGGAAATGAAACATGTTCTTTTAAGTAATCAACGACTGGTTGCAATGAGAATTCAGGGTTATATTCTCCCTCTGTTGGACGACCAATGTGAGAAGTCACCATCACTTTAGCGCCTTTTTTGATTGCTTCTTCAATTGTCGGTAATGATGCCTTGATACGTGCATCAGAAGTGACTTTACCATTTTTGACTGGTACATTAAGATCTGAACGAATAAATAAACGTTTCCCTTTTAGATCAAGATCTTGCATTCTAATAACAGACATGAGACTTCCTCTTAATAAAAAAATATAAATAAAAATAAACTTCATGTATTCTAACATAAAAATTCTTTTTAGGTTATAGCGATTATTGTTCAAATAGTAAACGTTTGTCATCAATGTGTAATTTATAAATTGCAAATTTTTTATGTAACGGCATTGACAACTGGCAGAAAATCAGGCATATTTTGCCGCCTTATTAATATGTAATTTTATTTAAACTTGGGAGTTGACTTTGGCTAATATCAAATCAGCTAAAAAACGTGCGGTTCAATCCGAAAAACGCCGTAAACATAATGCTAGTAACCGTTCAATGATGCGTACTTATATCAAAAAAGTTTACGCAGCTGTTGCAGCTGGTGATAAACAAACAGCTGAAGTAGCATTCAAAGACATGCAAGCAGTTGTTGACCGTCAAGCGGCTCGTGGCTTAATCCACAAAAATAAAGCTGCACGTCATAAAGCAAATTTAATTAAACAGATTAAAGCATTGGCTTAATGCCCTCATCTGTTAACTATATAGTTAAAAAATGCTAAAAAGTGGTGTAAGCCACTTTTTTTATTTGTATACTAATCAGTTATTCCATATCAATAAAAAAAACAAGAGAGTATATTGTGGTTCAGCGTGATTATGTAAGAAGAAAAAGTCGACCGAAAAAAAACAAATCAAGCTTTATGCCAAAATTTATGATATTTATGGCAATTGCCCTTATTGTCTTATTTTCTGCCATTCTTTATTTTATTACCAATAATAAACCTAACAAACCCGCTGAACAACCAAAAGTCAAAACGCCTCCACCTGCCGTTACCTTGCCAGAGCAGCCTCAGGAACGTTGGACATACCTTAAAGCGTTAGAAACGCCCAATGCCAGTTCAAACGCAACATCGAATTCAGTTGCAAGTGAACGACAACAAATTTTAGACAGTTTTGCGAATAACACCAATACACGATCGAATGCCAATCAAACATCATCGACAACAACAAAATGGACATTACAATGTGGTGCTTTTAAGGAAAAAGCCAATGCAGACACTCTAAAAGCTCAACTTGCTATGGTAGGTATAAATGGTAATATTTCTTCTGGTCAGTTATATCGTGTTACAGCTGGACCCTATACTAGCAAAAGCGAAGCTGATAAAGCGTTGAGCTCACTAAAAAATAGTGGGATCAATAATTGTATTCTTTCTAACAAATAGAAAAAACCATGAAAACATTTCAGCAGATAACGTTGTTCTTAAAAATGTTGTGGGCTAAAATCAATCAAGATCAGTTGACCACATCCTCTGCCAGCCTTGCCTATACCACAATACTGGCACTCGTTCCGCTTATTACTGTTATTTTTTCATTATTATCCGCTTTTCCAATGTTTGATGAAATTAGCCTATCGCTAAAACAGCTCATTTACAGTAATCTTGTTCCTACCGCAAGTGATACCATCCAAAATTACTTAGAACAATTCATTGCCAATACGAAGAAGATGACGGTAGTAGGCATAGTTGGATTAATCGTTACCTCATTATTGCTTATTAACTCAATTAATAGTGCGCTTAATCATATTTGGAGAACGAAACGTAAACGCTCATTTATGTATAATCTAACCATGTACTGGACAATATTGACTTTGGGACCTATTTTAGCGGGCTCAAGTGTAGCGGTCAGTTCATATATATTTTCGTTAAACTGGTTATCAACTGGCACAACAGGAAATATTATGTTGAGTAGTTTACCGTTTATTATTTCTGTCGTTGGATTTTGGCTACTCTACAGTATTATACCTACTGAATCCGTTCCTTTTAAAGAATCATTCATTGGTGCCATTGTTGCAGCAATATTGTTTGAAATAGGTAAACGTGCCTTTGCGTTTTATGTAAGTTCATTTCCAACTTATCAGTTAATCTATGGCGTAGTATCTTCCATTCCAATCATGCTTGTTTGGATTTACTGTTCTTGGTGTATTGTCTTATTTGGCGCTGAATTTGCAGCAACATTAACCGAATTTAACCGCACTAAAAAACGAATATCGGATAACCAAACTCAACCGGAGTAATATTTTTATGATTGCCTTAATCCAACGTGTTAAAAAAGCTTCTGTCACTGTTGAAGATCAGATTATTGGAAAAATTAATCATGGGTTGTTGATATTACTCGGCGTCGAGCAAGATGATGATGAACAAAAAGCAATTCGATTATGTGAAAAAGTTCTTGGCTACCGTATTTTCAGTGACAGCGACGGTAAGATGAACCTTAATGTTAATCAAGCTCAAGGAGAAGTTCTTGTTGTATCCCAATTTACTTTAGTTGCAGATACCCAAAAAGGAATGCGTCCAAGCTTTACCAAAGGAGCTAAACCAGAAGATGCCAATAGACTGTATCAATTCTTTGTTGAGCAATGCAAAAAAAATATTAAGACGCAAACCGGTCAGTTTGCAGCAGATATGCAAGTATCATTAATTAATGATGGACCGGTAACCTTCTGGCTTCAGGTTTAGTCATTTAACGGATCATAGTCTTATGCAGGAATAGTTTCTACTTCCCCTAATTCAGCAATACAGTCATTTACAATATGCTCAATCTAAAATCATTTTAATTTTTTAAGCATATCGATATCGGGTTGATTTTCATTTAAACCTAATTGATTTAATTTATTGGTATAAAACTGTTTAACATCCTGCCAACGATAATAAGGATATTGTTGGGTGCTAATTGGTAGATGGACTTCTTGTTCATTTAATAAGATTTTAACTAGTATCGGATGATGTGGTTGTTCACTTTTATAAAAAATCCATTGTATATTGGCGCCCATAGGAATAATTTTTTCTGCATGCCAGACAGTCGGATAATCAAATAGCGTCTTAGCAACTTTTGTTGTACCCTCTATTTCCATTAGCGTTGCAAACGGAGAAAGCGTCTCTGCATGAGCAAAACGCAAATTAGCATCAACATTATTATTGGTAATTGCGTTATCGGCTGTCATTAGCATATCCCTTAATAAGGGTGCAGCGATTTTAATTTGAATACCATTGGCATCAAATGCCGGACCGATTTGTAAATAATTTTTGGCGGTGACAACTGTATTAAACCACGCATTTGCTTCCTCTGAAAAATAATCATCAAAATTAAGTTGATGATTAACTAATACCTCAGTAGGTAATGCCTGTAACTCTTGATAGAGTTGATAAACGGCCAGACTAAAATCTTCGGTTTTAATCGAATTATATTCACCAATATCCATTCCAACATTTAATTTTTCAATAAAATCAAGGGTAAAAAATTTCATAGCAACTGTTTGACTCAGTGCGATAGTTTTAGGTGAAAATTTAATTTCTTTTAAAGCATTTTTAACCACTTTACTCTGTTTATATTTATCATAAGCAGGCGAATAGTTAAAAAAGCGTAACAATGTTTGTCCATTTTCGGGCTGGGTGGTGACTTGAATATGAGGATATTTTGCTTTAAAGGGTTGAACAAAAATTTCAGCCGTCTCTTTAGCTCTAGGCGACGTAGATGAAATCACCGCAATGTTATGTCCTTTAAAGACCGTTGGATTATTTTTTAACATTCGCTGACTGATGAGACCAATATCTTGACGCCCTAAATCGGTTAACTCTCCATAGTGATTATTATTCAACTGTTTAATATACAAAACTTGCTTGAGTAACGATTTTCCTTCATCAGTGAGTTGATTATCTTTGTCGGCTAATAATAATGTTTGATAGGCAATCTCTTCATATTTTGATTTACTAATATAGCGAGAACCATGACGACCAATATGATTAATATAAAATGCTTGATAGCCTTTTGGAGCAGGGGTAATGGTTTGCTTAGTATCATAATGATAGGCGGTTTTTGAGCCTGCTAGTTGTGGTAATGCAAAACAAAATGAAGAGAAAGCAAGTAACATAATTGCACCTATTCCCCTAAAAGAATGAATAAACACGTTTTGATTAATTACTACCATACATTGCTCCTGCTAATCATACCATATCAAGAAAAGCGAATGGGTCTACGACATTATTTTTAAACGTTACCGGTATCAAATCAATAGAAAAAGCATATTAGCAACAATTTATAGAATCATCTTTGATAAATTCATTATACCGCAATTGGAAAATTGCCTAACGCAATTTAATGACGATATAAATTATTTTGATAACACTCTTTTAATTTTTGTAAAAAAGATTATCTTAGTAAGCATTTCAAAAAACTTCTATTAGTCGAATAAAAATAATGAAATTATATGGCATAACTGGCACCAAAATTTGTTGCGCTTTTATCGCAGCGTGCATAAAAGATCGTTACACATCTACCCGTTTTTTTAAGGATTTAATTGCTGGTATTACGGTTGGTATTATTGCTATACCATTAGCCATGGCTTTAGCAATAGCGAGTGGTGTTCCACCACAACATGGGCTTTACACCGCAATAATTGCAGGTTTTGTCATTGCATTAACCGGAGGTTCACGCTTCAGCGTATCGGGCCCAACAGCGGCATTTGTCGTGATTTTATATCCCGTTTCATTACAATTTGGTTTGTCTGGATTACTTGTTGCGACCTTATTATCCGGTGTCTTTCTAATTATTATGGGAGTAATTCGACTTGGTCGATTAATTGAATATATTCCTTTACCTGTTGTTTTAGGCTTTACCTCTGGCATTGCAATAACTATCGCCACCATGCAAATCAAAGATTTTTTTGGTTTAACACTTGAACACATGCCGGAAAGCTATATTAGCAAGGTAACCGCTTTAGTTAAAACCTTTCCAACTATTAATTTTGCCGATACTTTAGTAGGGATTGTAACACTGATAGTACTGATTGTGTGGCCGAAACTTCGAATAAAAGTATCCGGGCATTTACCTGCATTAATAACGGGTATTTTGGTCATGTTTATTTTGAATCAATTTGGCTATGAAATTGAAACTATCGGTTCTCGATTTACCTATATTTTACCTGATAATAGCATCGGTCATGGTATCCCGTCCGTTTTACCCGAATTTATCTTACCTTGGCAGCACGCTGATTTTAAATGGGATTGGTCAATGTTATCCGCTCTGCTTCCAATTTCGCTTACAATGGCAATGCTATGCGCGATTGAATCATTATTATGTGCCGTCGTATTAGATGAAATGACCCATACAAAACATCACTCAAATAGTGAACTTATCGGACAAGGATTAGGCAATATCATTGCGCCGTTTTTTGGAGGGATTTCAGCAACAGCCGCTATAGCCCGTTCCGCTGCTAATGTCAAAGCAGGCGCAACATCACCTATTGCTGCCGTGCTGCATTCGATTGTAGTATTGCTTGCACTCATTTGTTTTGCACCATTATTATCCTATATCCCTTTATCAGCAATGGCAGCCTTGTTATTAATTGTGGCATGGAATATGAGCGCTGTGCAACGAGTGATATATATAATTAAATGTGCACCTAAAGATGATATTTTAATCATGCTTATTTGCATGTCTTTAACCGTATTATTTGATATGGTTATTGCTATAACACTTGGCATAGTCTTAGCTTCAATCCTATTTATGCGTCGTATTGCACACATGACACGATTGGTTGAACTCAATCGAAGCAGTGAAAAAACATTAGTACTTCGCATTAATGGACCACTATTTTTTGCCGCCGCTGAACGTACCTTTTCTGAAATCTATCAGAAAATAAATGGCTATGAGCACATCGTATTACAGTGGGATGCGGTGCCTATTCTTGATGCGGGTGGGCTTAATGCATTACGCCATTTTGTTGATGAATTGCCAGAACAAGTAGATTTATCTATTTGTGAATTACAATTCCAACCATTGAAAACATTAGCCAGAGCCAAGTTTATACCGATTTCGAATAAATTAATGTTTTATTCAACATTAGACGAAGCACTGAAAGATAAAAATTAAAAGGACAATTAGTTTTATTATATTGATTAATTATTATACGCAAAGGAAATGGTACGCATTTTCTTTGCATATTTAGCATTACCTCCGTCATGCCTTCTTTTCGCTCGCTAAAAACGTCTGGCAAGTTTGAATTGAAAGGCTATGTTGATTACAACCGAAAGTTAACCATATAAAATAGGAATTTAATATGATATCTACTGAAAATAATACTCAAGATCTTAAACAAAAAACAGGCTGGTTTATTTTTATCGGTGTGATTTTAATTATTTTGGGATGCTTAGCATTAGGCTACCAGTTTATTGCAACTGTCTTTTCTGTTTACTTTATCGGTTCATTACTTTTAATTGCAGGTATTGCGCAAATAATACATGCCTTTAATATTAAAGGTTTTGGTCAAACAGCCTTATGGGCAGTGATGGGGATTTTGTATATCTTTATTGGATTAATGGCGTATTTCCAACCTATTGCCGTTTCTTCTGCATTTACATTACTAATTTCACTCTTACTGGTTATCAGTGGGTTTACGCAAATATTTGCATCATTAAATAACCGAGAAATACCACGTTGGGGATGGATTTTAGCATCGGGGATTATTACGCTAATTTTAGGTTTAATGATTATTGCCGGCTGGCCATACGATAGCCTATGGGTATTGGGCATGTTTTTAGGAATTGACCTTATTTTCCAAGGTTGGGCGTATGTCGCTATCGGTTTTGCACTAAAAAAACGCCAATAGTTAAAATAGCTAATCTGATTGCTCATAATCATGTGTTTTGAGATTATGAGCAATGTTTTCTAACTCATTCAAGCTCACTGTCATTTTCTGAACGTATTGAAAATCAGGCTATTTATAGCTTTTATTTGTTTTAGCTTTCACATCCTTCATGGATTGTAAAATACGATGATAATTATCAAGTCTCGATGGTGCTATTTTTCCTTCTTGTACCGCTTTTTGTAACAAGCACCCTGGTGTATTTAAGTGATTGCAGTCACGGAATTGGCACCCGCCTAAATAATCACCGAACTCTATAAAGCCATGAATAACCTGTTCAGGTTCAAGATGCCATAATCCAAATTCACGAATCCCCGGCGAATCAATAATATCGCCACCATTGGGTAAATGATAGAGCCGTGTAGATGTTGTGGTATGTTGACCAAGACCCGATAATTCAGAGATATCGCCCGTTAAAGCTGATTGTGCCTGTTCAGGCAATAACAGATTAATAATGCTTGATTTACCTACACCAGACTGACCAACCAAAATAGACACCTTTCCTTGTAATGCATCTTGCAAAGGGGCCAGCCCTTGTTGATTTTGGCAAGAAACAAACAATAGCTGATAACCAATATCCCGATAAATTGATAGCTGCTTTTCAATCTCAACACGCTGATCAGGGTTAAGTAAATCAATTTTATTTAGCACAATAATGGGATGAATATTGGTTGCCTCACAAGCCACTAAATAACGATCAATAATATTCAAGGATAATTCTGGTAAAACTGCCGATATGATAACAATCTGATCAACATTAGCTGCGACGGGTTTTACACCATCATAAAAATCCGGACGTACCAATTCTGAATGTCGAGGGTGCACCGCCTCAATAATACCATTAGTATTGGATTCCAAACTCTCTCGCCATATTACTTTATCACCGGTAACCAACGACGGTAATGTACGGCGAATACTGCAACGATAAATTAGTCCAGTATCATCTTCGACGTCGGCAGATTTACCATAACGACTCACGACGACACCTTCACGCGGTAACGAAAAATTTGACAAGTTATCATCGTGTCTTGTCTCTAATCGTTGCTGATGTTTAGCAGCTACACGCCTTTTTTGATTTTGGGATAGTTTATTTTTTGCCACAATTAAGAATTTTTTACTATACAATTTGTCAGATATGCTACACTACTCAGCATCAAAAAGAAAATTTCTACAGCAAATTATGATCACACACACTAAAATTAATAGTAGTAATCTTATTTGGATTGATCTCGAAATGACGGGTCTCGATCCAAAAACTGATCGTATCATTGAAATTGCAACCATTGTAACTGATTCTGACCTAAATATTCTTGCTGAAGGTCCAGTTATTGCTGTTCATCAATCAGATGAACAATTAGCACTCATGGATGAATGGAATCAAAATACCCATGGCAAATCAGGATTAATTGAACGCGTTCGACAAAGTTCTTTCTCAGAACAGCAAGCTGAAGAGATAACATTAGCATTTTTACAACAATGGGTACCTGAAAACTGTTCACCAATATGTGGCAATACGATTGGTCAAGATCGTCGTTTTCTTTTTAACTATATGCCGAAGTTAGAAAAATATTTTCATTATCGTTATTTAGATGTCAGTACTATTAAAGAATTAGCAAAACGTTGGAAACCCGAAATTCTGAAAGGCATTACAAAACAAGGTACCCATCAAGCACTTGACGATATTCGTGATTCCATTTCAGAACTTGTCTATTATCGTCAGCATTTTTTTAATCTAGATCATTAACGTGCATGCAAATTATCTATACCCTTTTATTATATCTAATTCAGCCATTTGTTTGGCTAAAACTATTATGGCGCAGTCGTAAAGCGCCAGCCTACCGTCAGCGATGGTTAGAACGATATGGTTTTTGCAAAAATAAAGTCAAACCAAATGGTATTTTAGTGCATGCCGTATCCGTAGGTGAAACAATAGCGGCGATTCCGCTAATTAAAGCATTGCAACAAAAATATCCACAGTTACCAATCACTGTTACCACCATGACGCCGACAGGTTCTGAGCGAGTAAAAACGTTATTAAAAGACAGTGTCAGTCATGTTTATCTACCCTATGATCTACCTGGTGCCATAAAACGATTTTTGAAAACCACAAAGCCCAAAATTGTCATTATTATGGAAACTGAACTTTGGCCTAATTTAATTAGCCAATGTTATAAACAAAAAATTCCTTTAATTATTGCAAATGCTAGATTATCTGAACGATCAGCTGCTCGCTATGGTAAATTAGGTAAAGCGGTCAAACAAATATTTTCGAAAATTAGTATGGTGGCAGCTCAGAATCAGCATGATGGTGAACGATTTGTTTCACTTGGTTTACCTACAGATCATTTAGCAATTACCGGCAGCATCAAGTTTGATATTAACTTATCCAATGAGCAGCGACAGAAAATAAACCAGTTAAAACAACAATGGCAATTAAATAGACCTGTGTTAATTGCAGCAAGTACCCATAGTGGCGAAGATGAAATTATTTTAACTGCATTTAAAAAATTACTACTTAAACATGCTAATTTATTGTTAATTCTGGTACCACGTCATCCTGAACGTTTTAAAACGGTTGAAAAACTCATTAGTGATAGTGGTTTTAATTATCTAAAGCGTAGTACAAATCAAATACCTACAGAACAAACACAAATAGTTTTGGGCGATACAATGGGCGAACTACTAGAGCTTTATGCGATGGCAGATATCGCTTTTGTTGGTGGCAGCTTAGTAAAACAGGGTGGACATAATCCTTTAGAGCCTGCACTGCACCATATTGCTATTATTACCGGTGAATATTTTTTTAATTTCCAAGTGATTTGTGAACAATTGATTGAAGCGCAAGGAATGATTGTTTGCACAAACTCAGCAGATGATTTATATTCATCAATAGATTGTTTATTAAATGACAATAGTAGCCGAAACCAACTTGGCGAAAATGCCTATCTCGTTTTAAAACAAAATCAAGGAGCACTAAGTAGACTATTAACAGTCATAAACCATTATCTTTATATCAAATGAGGCTTAGCTGTGAATAAAAAAAACGGTTTATTATTAGTTAACTTAGGTACACCAAGCGCAACAACGCCTGAAGCTATAAAACAATATTTAACAGAGTTTTTGCTTGATCGACATGTTGTTGATCTGCCCAGCTTTATTTGGTATCCAATTTTAAAATATTTTATTTTACCTAAACGTATTCCGTACATTCTCAAGCATTACCAAAAAATCTGGATAGAGGGTAGTTCCCCCTTGTTACATTACAGTAAATTGTTACACAAAAAATTGCAGCAACACTTACCCAATATAAAATGTGAGCTTGCCATGACGTATGGTGAACCGAGTCTTCAAGCAGCCTTAAATAACTTAAAATCCTGTAAGAAAATTACGTTGTTACCCCTATTCCCGCAATATTCTACAACCACAACACTTGCCGTTCTGGATAAAATCAAACAATTAAATGATACCAATATTATAAGAAGTAATATTCACTATATTCGAGACTATGCTGATCACCCAAGTTACATTAATGCACTCTATTTACAGATAAAACAGGCTTTTTTAGAGCAAGGACAACCTGATGTTTTACTCCTTTCTTATCATGGTATGCCTGAGCGCTATATTATTAAACGCCATGATGATTATATCGAGCGATGTGAACTCACCACCTTATTATTAATTGAAAAGTGTTTAGCGAACGGCGTCACGCTGCCAATACAAATGGCCTATCAATCAAAATTTGGAAAAGGAAAATGGGTTGAACCAAACACGAGTGACATACTTAGAAATTTAGCTTTAAATGGCGTGACTCGTGTTCATGTGATGTGCCCAGGATTTTCTGCGGATTGTATTGAAACTTGTTATGAAATAGATCAAGAAAATCGAGAAATATTCCTTAATTCAGGAGGAAAACACTTTCATTACATCCCTGCATTAAATGATTCACAACAACATATTAATACTATCATCGATCTCATACATCAGACGGAATCTTAAAAACCGATCCGACTTTTTTTTCGATTAATTTGATTTAAAATAAGATTAAAACTATATTTGCAAGTGAAATGTTAAATTTAACACATCATTGTACATTTATTACAATTAAAATGGACAATTATGAATACTTATCGATATGCTTTGTTACTTTACCTTGAACAATGAGCAGATAAGTGTTCAAAATAGGCGCACAAAGGAGAATAATAGATGAAAATAATCATTATTGGAGCTCAAGCAGCTGGGGCGAGTGCTGCAGCTAAAGCCAAAAGAATAAACCCTAATGCAACAATTCGTATCTATGAAAAATCGGATATTGTTTCATTTGGTGCGTGTGGCTTACCTTATTATATTGGCAATCATTTTACTGATGCTAATGAAATGATATCCCGAACACCTGAACAATTTCAAAAAGATGGTATTGAAATAAAAACACGACATGAAGTGATATCTGTTGATGTTAAACAAAAAAAATTACTTATTAAAGATTTAAGTAACGGTGAAAACATTGAAGATAGCTATGACAAATTGCTATTTGCTGTAGGTGCAAGTCCAATTATTCCAACACTGGCGAATGATCAGCTGGAAAATATTTTTACGTTACGCAATCTTTATGATGGATTAGCAATCAAAGAAGCGCTGTCAAAACCGGAATGCAAAAATATTATTATTGTTGGAGCTGGTTATATTGGATTGGAAATAGCCGAATCATTGGTTGCATTAAAAAAGAAAGTAAAATTAATTCAATTAGATAATCGAGTATTAGTCGAAGCATTTGATGAGCAACTCACTGACATTATTCAGGAAAATCTTGAGCAACATTGTGACTTACATCTACAAGAAAGTGTCCAAGGTTTTGTTGGTCAAGATAAAGTGACGCAGGTTATTACAAATAAAGGACTATATCCTGCTGATCTGGTTATTATCGCTACCGGCGTTAGACCAAATAGTCAAATCTACAAAAACATTGGCATTAATACCCTAAATAATGGTGCCATTATTACCGATGATTTAGGTAGAACAAATATCACTGATATTTATGCCGCTGGAGATTGTGCCACGCTGTTCCATAAAGTCAGCCAAACTAAAGTCTATATTCCATTAGCAACTGGCGCAAACAAATTGGGGAAAATTGCAGGTGAAAACATTGCAGGTGGCAATTGTCAATTTCCTGGTACGTTAGGCACATCAGCGCTCCGAGTATTTAATATTGAAGCAGGACGAACAGGAATAACTGAAAATGAAGCCATCAAATTAGGTATCCCCTATAAAACGGTTTTAGTAAACGATAAAAACCACAGTAATTATGTCGAAGGTCAATCACCCGTTACGGCTAAACTTATTTATCATGCTGAAACACGCAAGATTTTGGGGGGACAATTAGTCGGCGGCACTGGTTCTGCATTGAGAATAAATGTATTAGCAACAGCAATATGGTCACAAATGAAGATTGACGAACTTACAATGTTAGATTTTCTGTATGCACCACCTTTTTCACGGCCTTGGGATATTTTAAATATTGCAGGTTCCATTGCCAAATAGAGATGATGAAAAGAGTGTTTACTAATCACTCAAAAATAGTCAATAAAAAATTAAATTTGTTAATCAATTGCTTCAGTATTAAAACAAACTTTTAAAGCATTTAACAAATTGATTAATAAATAAAATTAAAGCATTATTGATAATTATTTAATTATATACCCTCTAAAAGGGCGAGGATCGATTATGTCAGATGCCATTTTTCACGGGATTTTTTTTGAAAAATTCCTATCCATTACTCATTACCAAACATTAATTGGTCTTGGGCTATTACTTATTTGTTTTTTTGTCATAATGAAACCATTACAAGACAAAAAAGTTAATTTTTCAATTCGCATGTTAGTTGGCTTGATACTTGGGGCAGTTCTTGGTCTGGGAATCCAATGGTCGGCAGGTTTTCCTAAAAGTTCGATGGTTTGGATGCAAGAGATTGCAACATGGTATGGTCTTTTTGGGCGTGCCTTTATTGCCTTTATACGTATGCTAGTGATTCCACTGGTATTTGTCTCAATAGTTAAAGTTATTATTGATTTTTCGGGAAAAAAGAATTTACCTCAAATTGCATTCCGTGGAATTTTTTGGTTACTTTTTACAACGGCAATCGCTTGTATAGTCGGCATTGTTTTAGCTAACGTTTTTGAACTCGGTGAAATAAGCTCAACATCATTACACCAAGCTCAAGCTAAACATTATACCAATATTATTGATACCTTCGTTAATCTGATTCCTAGCAATATTATCGGTGCCATGGCAAAAGAAAATATTGTAGGATTAGTTATCTTTTCAGCATTAATGGGGCTTGCCGCCAATAGAATGGAAAAGAAAAAACCTCAACCAATTGCCTTGTTTAAAACATTCATTGAAGCGCTATATAAAATTGTTATGTCAATTGCAATGACCGTAATTAAATATATGCCGTATGCCGTCATTGCGTTACTCGCCCGTACAATTATATCTAATGGTATTCCTGCAATTGTTGAAGTATCAAGTTTTGTTGCAGCGGTTTATATTGCAACTCTCGTTATGCTTGTTGTACATGTATTAATTGTCTTAATTCATGGTATTTCACCAGTAATGTTTATCAAAAAAGCATTAGGTACATGGCTATTAGCTTTCACAAGTCGCTCATCAGTGGGTACCTTACCGATGACTATTTCAACATTAACCGTCAGAATGGGCGTCAACACCGGTACAGCAAACTTAGTTGGCTCACTTGGCAGCACCATGGGTATGAATGGTTGTGCTGGATTTTTTCCTGCATTATTAGCGGTAATGGTCGCCCATATGGTTGGGATAGATACCAATATTCAATTTTATATTATGCTTGTGATAGTCGTGGTCATAGGATCAATAGGAATCGCAGGTATTCCAGGGACGGCAACCGTTGCTGCGACGGTGGTTTTATCTGGAATGGGAATGGTTGAATACTTCCCATTAATTGGGATGGTACTCGCTGTCGATCCAATTATTGATATGGCTCGAACTTTAGCTAACGTATCGGGTGCAATGACCGCAGCGGTTGCCACAGATCGTGAAGTAGGATTGATGAATATGAATGTCTTTAACGATCCGAATGTCACTCTGGATAATGACAACGCCGAAGCTTAAGTAACAACAATATATATTCAATGATAAAAAGGACGCAATTAAGCGTCCTTTTTAGGTTAATAAAACATCTTAAACCAATTAAAGTGTTTTCAACCAATCAGAAACATCTTTACCTAATGTTTTATGACGCATAGCATATTGAACAAAAGTCTGTACATATCCAAGTTTATTGCCACAGTCATGACTTTGTCCTTTAATACAATAGGCATCAACCGGCTCTTCTTCAAGTAACATTGCAATAGCATCGGTCAATTGAATTTCACCGCCAGCACCTAATGGCGTTTTAGCAAGTAATGGCCAAATTTTCTCAGATAATACATAACGCCCTACCACGGATTGATTTGATGGCGCATCCTCAACCGACGGTTTTTCGACCACACTATACATTTGTACTACATTTCCTGCTGACAGCTCCTCTCCACGGCAATCAACAATACCATATGAAGAAACTAATTCTTTAGGCACAGGTTCAACCATAATTTGACTATGTTTAGATTCTTGGTAATTATGAATCATGGCTGCCAAATTGTCACAAGTCAAATCACTTTCATATTCATCAATAATCACATCTGGTAATACCACAGCAAAAGGTTCATCACCCACTAAAGGATAGGCACATAAAACTGCGTGACCAAGCCCTTTGGCTAAACCTTGACGAACACTTGTAATTGTTACATGTTTAGGAAGTATACTTTGTACTTCTTGCAACAATTGACGCTTCACTCGTGCTTCTAACATCGCTTCCAATTCAAAGCTGGTATCAAAATGGTTTTCAATTGAATTTTTTGATGAGTGTGTGACAAAAATAATTTCAGTGATACCTGCAGCAATACACTCTTTAACGACATATTGAATAAGCGGTTTATCGACAACTGGCAACATTTCTTTAGGAATTGCTTTCGTTGCTGGTAACATGCGTGTTCCTAGACCAGCAACAGGGATAACCGCTTTTTTTACTTTACCCTTTAGGGAATTTTCAAAATTAAATGACATAATCATTCCTTAAAAAATTTAACGGCTAATACTATCATAATTTGCATCCGTTGGACGACCATTAATAAAGGTATTTTTAACTCTTTCAGACTTTAACATATAAGGTATCCAAATACCTGCATGAATTAATGCTCTAAATAGATCTTTTAGATCACTAGATCCAAAAAATTGAGCCAATAGTTTTTGGTATAGAATTTGATCGAATACTATAATAATAATATTGAAAATCTCTAAAAAAATAAATGTGTTAACAAATTTATAATCTTTTTTGAAAAATAAGTAAGTTAGATAGATATTTACATTAATTAACAGCGTATTCCCAATTAGTTCAAATAAAAACAATTTATCAATATACGGAATATAATAATCTGAATTTATATTAATAAATTCCTCCAGAGTACCACTAAAAAACATCATATCTAATAAATCATAAATTTGACGACCAACCAAAAAAAAAGTTACAAACAAACCTATAGCGACTACAATTAACCAGCCACCTAATCCTTCCAATTTTTTTGTAT
Organism: Gilliamella sp. G0441; assembly: GCF_050589305.1. Classification (NCBI taxonomy): domain Bacteria; kingdom Pseudomonadati; phylum Pseudomonadota; class Gammaproteobacteria; order Orbales; family Orbaceae; genus Gilliamella; species Gilliamella sp. G0441. The sequence continues at coordinate 47,382 of NZ_JBNRJF010000009.1, forward strand.
TTGTATTTGTCATTGTATTAGCCTATCCCAAATTAATAAATTGTTTTTGCGAAAATATTCATTTCAAACTGTGAAAAAATCTAAGATCCAACGTAATATGAATCACTGAATATTGTTAAATGTTATCCTAATTAAAGGCACAGCTCGTCAACTTGACGAACTATGCCTTTATAAAAAAATAGATTAATTTTTGAAGTAAATGTAGATAATAAATTAGTTATATTTCGACTCAACGCTCCATTTATAATTTATCACTTACTTCATCAGCCGTATGAGTAATTGCTTTACCACCAGATTGAACATCTTTACCCACACCACTGACCGTATTACAACCCACAACAAATGTTGCCATAACTAACCCTAGCATTAACATTAACATTTTTCGGAACATATTAAATACTCCTCTTATTAATTACATGGTTATTTTAATGTAGCAAACGCTTCCGCTACTCGATGGATATTATGGTGATTTAAACCCGCCACACACATCCGTCCACTGCCCACCAAATAAACAGCAAAGTTATTTTTTAAATGTGCGACTTGTTCTTGAGAAAACCCAGTATAACTAAACATGCCTCGCTGTTTGATTAAATAATCAAAATTACTTTCAGGTACTGCCTTATTCAATAATTCTACTAGTTTAGTTCGCATTGAGATAATACGTTCACGCATAACTGTAACTTCGTCAACCCATTGGGCTTTGAGTTCAACATTATTCAAAACATGACTAACAATATGAGCACCATAGGCCGCAGGACTTGAATAATTTCGACGTACGGTTGCTTGAAGCTGACCAAGTACACGATTTGCCACTTCACTGTTATCACATAAAACGGATAAACCACCCACCCTTTCACCATATAACGAAAATGTTTTTGAAAAAGAGTTACACACAAAACCACATATCCCTAACTCTGCCACTCGTCTAATTGCATATGCATCATCTTCGATACTCTTACCAAATCCCTGATAAGCAATATCCATGAAGGGAATAAGATCGCGTGTTTTTAATATATCAATAACCTGATCCCACTGTGCATGTGTTAAATCGGCACCGGTTGGATTATGACAACAAGGGTGTAGCAAAACGATAGTTTTAGCCGGTAATTGATGTAATGTCTCAAGCATTGCATCAAACTTAACACCACAAGTTTGTGAATCAAAATACGGATATTTATTTACCTTAAATCCAGCACCATGAAAAATGTCTATATGATTTTCCCATGTTGGATCACTGACCCAAACTTCTGATTTCGGAAAATAGCGAAACAAAAAATCAGCACCTATTTTTAATGCACCTGAACCACCTAAAGTTTGAATGGTTGCAATGCGTTTATCTTTAAACGCGCTGTGTGCTTCACCAAATAGCAAACATTGAATAGCTCGACAATACTCAGGTAATCCACTCATCGGTAAATAAAGTGATGCAGTTTTATCATTCTGATAGATAAAATCACGTGCAGCTTTTACACATGCTAATTGAGGTACAATACTGTTTTCATCATAATAATAACCGATACTTAAATTTGTTTTATTCATCCGGTTATCCTGATTAAACTCAGCAACTAATGATAAAATAGGATCCCCTGCGTACGACTCAACTTTTTCAAACATATTTGCAACCTAATTACACGGCAACTAATAATAAATAATTGTAGATTATTGCATCAACTCCATCGGCAATCAATCATTAAATAGAAGTTTACACGTTCTGGATATGATTAATCATTTACTTGAATGATTAATGTAAAAAAAGATAAACATGGCAAGGCTTAAACGATAATTTTTTAGATATTGCGGATAATAAAAGATGTTAGCCTCCCTAGACAAGTATAACTACCACTTTATAGGATTATCTAAAAAAGCAGAAATGTAGGGCAAAATTTGATGCAATTAAAAAGTAGTCACCAAGTGACTACACTAATTCAATTTGATGCAATAGGCATAAGTCTAAAATCTTTAATGGTAAAGGATCTATTGAGCTTAAAACTTTAAACTTTTAAAGTAACTCATTGTTAAATATTGCGTTTACTTTACAGCAATGACTTCAATTTCAACCTTAGCATCTTTGGGGATTCGGGCGACTTGTACGCAAGAACGAGCAGGAAACCCAGCATGATGTTCTGTAAAAAAGGCTTCATAAATTGCATTAACGGCCGCAAAATCATTCATATCAGCTAAAAAAATGGTGGTTTTAACGATATCACTAACTTGATAACCCGCTGCCGTGATAATAGCTTTTACATTTGCTAAACTTTGTTTAGCTTGTTCTTTGACACAATCTGACATTTTACCAGTAACCGGATCTAACGGTATTTGTCCTGATGCAAATAACATATTACCCAAATCAACGCCTTGTACATAAGGGCCTATTGCAGCAGGTGCGTTATCTGTATTAATGATTTTTTTCATCTCAATATCTCCTGTATTCATCTTCCCTAGCTAAAAAATAATAAGGGGGAATATTATGCAAAGTTAATTTTCAACATTTGAACAGGAACACTATTTGGTGTCAAGTAAGAACAAAATTATGATCATGGGACTTCTTAAGATTTTCTGTTATGATAATCACAATTTTTTTGTTTATTGAGAGTTAATATGTTTGAGAATTTAACCGACCGTTTATCGCAGACATTTCGTAATATCAGTGGTCGAGGGCGACTGTCTGAAGATAATATTAAAGAAGCACTACGTGATGTACGTATGGCTTTACTTGAAGCCGACGTAGCACTTCCTGTTGTACGTGAATTTATTAATCAAGTAAAAGAAAAAGCCGTTGGTCTGGACGTTTCTAAAAGCTTAACACCGGGTCAAGAATTTATCAAAATAGTGCAGGCTGAACTTACATCGGCTATGGGTGAAGTTAATAGTACCCTAAATCTGGCAACACAGCCCCCCGCTGTTATTTTGATGGCTGGTTTGCAAGGGGCAGGTAAAACCACCAGCGTTGCTAAATTAGCTAAATTTCTAAAAGAAAAGCAAAAAAAGAAAGTGCTGGTTGTGTCTGCTGACGTCTATCGTCCGGCTGCAATTAAACAATTAGAAACGCTTGCAAAAGCCATTGATGTGGAATTTTTCCCATCGGATATTCATGAAAAACCAGTGAATATTGTTAATAAAGCCATTTCTCATGCCAAACTTCAGTTCTTCGATGTGTTAATTGTCGATACAGCGGGACGCTTACATATTGATAGCAACATGATGGATGAAATCAAAGAACTGCATCAGGCTATCAACCCAATCGAAACGTTATTTGTTGTTGATGCAATGACAGGGCAAGATGCCGCCAATACTGCAAAAGCCTTCAATGATGCCTTGCCACTTACCGGTGTGATTTTAACCAAAGTTGATGGTGATGCCCGTGGTGGTGCGGCGTTATCGATTCGTCATATTACTGGCAAGCCCATTAAATTCTTAGGAATGGGAGAAAAAACAGATGCTTTAGAGCCATTCTTCCCAGATCGTATTGCTTCACGAATATTAGGTATGGGAGATGTCATTTCCTTAATCGAAGAGTTGCAACAAAATGTTGATCGTGAAAAAGCAGAAAAAATTGCCAAAAAGTTAAAAAAAGGTGACAAGTTCGATTTTAATGATTTCCAAGATCAACTTCAACAGATGCGAAATATGGGTGGGATGGGAGCAATGTTGGCAAAACTACCCGGTGCAGGGCAACTACCTGAACACATTAAAGCACAAATGGACGATAAAATCACCGTTAAAATGGAAGCGATTATAAGTTCAATGACGTTAAAAGAAAGAGCTAATCCTGAAATCATCAAAGGATCTCGAAAACGTCGAATTGCGAATGGTTCAGGTACTCAAGTACAAGACGTCAACAAACTACTTAAACAGTTTGAAGATATGCAAAAAATGATGAAAAAAATGAAAGGCGGTGGCATGATGAAAATGATGCGCCAAATGAAAGGACTAATGGGTGGCGGTATGGGCTTCCCTCATCGTTAATAAGATACAATCAATCAGCTTGTTATGCATTATTGTTATACTTTGAACAATGCATAACTAGCGACATTTATATAAGTATTACATTTATTTGCGTAATACAGTCAAGCAAGTTATGGGTTAACCGATTTTATTTTAGTTGGTCGGCTCATTGTCAATACCGTACCGATTGATGAAACAATAATAAATGTAATCGCCAACCATTGATAACGTGTTAATTGCTCTTGTAAAACTATGAAGCCAGACAATGCAGCAAAAACCGGTGACAAACTCATTAAAGTACTAAATGTTTGAGCGGGTAATCTTGGTAACGCTATCATATCTAATCCATAAGGAATGGCCGACGCCAATAATGAAACCACAAACACTAAAGGAAGAAGTTCCAAAGAAAACATAGCACTCCCACTATCCCACACACCAATAGGAAATACAAATAAAGATGCTATTAAAGACCCTATCGCAACACTTGATGAACCATATAATGCCCCAGCTTTACGCCCAAAGACAATATAACATGCCCAACCTGAACCGGCTAATAAAGCCATCAATATGCCAACGGGATCTAAATCACCAGAAGCTTGATGAATCGGTAAAAGTATCGCAAGCCCGATAACCGCAACGCCTAACCAAATAAAATCAACTAACCGACGAGAATAACACATTGCGACAACTATCGGCCCAGTAAGTTCTATCGCCACAGTAATACCAAGTGGGATTCTGGCGATGGCACTATAAAAAGCCAAATTCATGCAACCGGTTGCTACGCCATATAAAAACACATACTTAAAAGCTTGTTTAGTAATGGGTTTACGCCATGGTTTGAAAATAATGATAAGCATCAAGGATGAAAAAGTTAATCGCCAAGCGGTCATCCCTTCAGGGCCTAATACCGGAAAAAGATATTTGGCCATAGATGCACTTGATTGTAACGAAATCATAGAAATAAAAATAATAAAGACCGGCCAAGATCGTTTAAACATGCCTAATTACCTTGTTAATATAATCAGAAAAAATTGCTCGTCATTTCACAACATACGATGAAATATAAAGAAATCAATTTTTGATCATTGCTAATGATGATTTAATATAAAATGTCCATATAAGTACGAGTAGGAATGTTTTCAATCCATACTTCGATTTAACTCCTGTCAATTTTCTCTTTTTACTGAGAGCAATGCGAGATCTTGCAATGCTTTTTTATAGGGAGAGTCCGGCAGGATAGCAATCACATCAAAAGCCTTTCGGGCTTCTTGCTGTGCTATTTGTAAAGTATATTCAAGTGAACCACACTCATTCATGATCTGCAAAATACGATCTAACAAATGTCGCCCATTCCCTTGCTCGATAGCTTGACGAATCAACTTAGCTTCCTCAGCATTTTGACAATGACGCATCGCATGTAATAAAGGTAAAGTTGGTTTGCCTTCATTAAGATCATCACCCAAATTCTTACCTAAGGTTTGGTTACTATCAGCACTATAATCTAATAAATCATCAATAATTTGGAAGGCCGTACCTAAATATTTTCCATATTCTTGTAAGGCAAATTCTTGCTCTGCATTGGCGCCGGCTAACACCGCTGCCGAATGCGAAGTTGCTTCAAATAAACGAGCGGTTTTACGATAAATGACTTCTAAATACTGTTCATTAGTAATATCGGGATCATTACAATTGATTAATTGTTGCACTTCACCTTCAGCAATCACATTTGTTGCTGCCGACATAATAGTTAAAACTTTGAAAGATTCAGTCCGTACCATCATTTGAAAAGAACGCGTATAAATATAATCGCCAACTAAAACACTTGCCGCATTACCAAATAATGCATTAGCCGTTGATTTACCACGCCTGAGATCAGATTCATCAACAACATCGTCATGTAATAATGTAGCTGTATGAATAAATTCAATAAACGCAGCAGCAATGATGTGCTTATCACCTTGATAATTAAGGGCTTTGGCAACTAGCAATGCAATAATAGGACGAATTCGCTTACCGCCACTACTAATAATATAATTACCTAATTGATTAATTAGCACAACATCCGAGCTAAGCTCCGCCTGAATTGCCTCATTGACTTTAACTAAGTCATCTTTTACAAGATTAAGAATTTGACTCATTGAAGGATTTTTCATCATCCAAACCACTAAAAATAACAGATAGTTGCCTGCTATTATCTGATAAATATTGCCATGCAACAAGATATTGAATTAGCTTATTTCAAAAAAAACTACAAATGATAAGCATTTTCATTTAGAATATTCACCTTAAGTTAAAAATGATAATTGTTATGAAAATCAATTTTGATATAGACATTAGTAACGAAAAAGAACCTCAATCGCCAATACTTATCAAACAAGAGAGTGAATATATTTCAACTTCACTTTCGATCATATCGCACCTATTTTTATTGGCTTTACTTTTCAGTCCAATGATCTTGGCTAAAAATGTTGTCGTTAACGAAGGTGATAACTCAATTAAGGCAATCATGATTGATGTAACACAAATAGCAGCGCCTGAACAATCATTAGTTGAAAATGCGCCTGATATCAAAGGTGTTAAAGAAAGTGATATTATTGAAAATAATCCAATAGATGAACCAATAGTTGAGCCTGTTACTGAAACCCAAATCATTCCTGAAAAAAAACCAGAGATCATTCCTGAAAATAAACTTGTCATAGAGCAAAAACAGAAACCAAAGCCGAAACCCAAACCTAAAACGAAGCAAAAACCAATTCAAAAAGAGTCACGTCAGCAAGTTAGACAAGAAGTGATATCGGATAACTTTGCTAAAACTGCGGTAGCGTCTTCTATTTCTGATAGCCGTCAATATTCGGGTAATCCAGCTCCAATCAGTCGTAATCAACCTGAATACCCTCGTCGAGCGCTTGATATGCGCTTAGAAGGTCATGTCGTTGCACTCTTTGATATCAACAGTAATGGACGTGTCGAGAATATTCGCATTATTGAAACTAAACCGAACAATATTTTTAATCGTTCAGTTATCACAGCGATGAAAACGTGGAAATATGAACGTAAAATAGCAAAAGATTTAAAAATAAAAATAATTTTTAATCGTGATAAATCAATAAGTTTAGATAATTAATCATCCTATTAATTTCTCAACACATTAGAACAATATTGCTTTATCCATAATGACAATAAAAGCAATAATCTCAATAAGAAGATTATTGCCTTATCGAAAAGATTAACGAGCCAGTAACATTAATTTTTCAATTTGCTCTGGTTCTTTAGGCACATCACTGGTCAATACTTCATTACCCGATGCTGTGATTAAAATATTATCTTCAATACGAATACCAATACCTTTATAACACTCAGGCACATCAGCATCTTGATTGATGTAAAGCCCTGGCTCAACAGTCAATACCATACCCGGATCTAAAATACGATCCCTACCACTCCCCACATCATGTACATCAATACCGAGCCAATGCCCTAAACCATGCATATAAAATGCGGTATAAGCTTTATCAGCAATGAGCGAATCGACATCCCCTTGCATAATGCCTAATTTAACTAAGCCCGTCACCATAGTTTTCACAACATGATCATTTACTTCCATAATCGATGTTCCAGGTTTTAACAGATCAATTGCTTGATATTGAGCAGCTAAAACAATGTTATAAATATCGCGCTGTGCTTGGCTAAATTGACCATTGATAGGAAAAGTCCTTGTTATATCCCCTGCATAATATTGATATTCGCAGCCAGCATCGATTAACACCAAATCACCGTCTTTTAAAAGCGCACTGTTATTTTCATAATGTAATATACAACCATTGTTACCGGCTCCTACAATCGTATTATAGGAAGGAGAACGAGCACCCAGCCAGGCAAATTCATGTAAAATTTCTGCCTCTAACTGATATTCATACATCGAAGGTTTACAGCTACGCATTGCTCGACAGTGGGCTTGGGCACTAATTTTGCACGCATGACGTAAAATGTCTATTTCAAAATTAGATTTAAACATCCGCATTTCATGCACAATAGGACGCCAATCAATCACACTACTGGGTGCTGAAAGCTTAAATCTTGCACCTTGTTTTAAAATCGTAAGGGCTTTTTTGACAATCGTGTCAGCATAATCATATTGCAGATCAGCATGATAAATTGCCTGCTTACCATTCAACAACTCAGGCAAAATAGTATCAATTTTATCAAAAGGATGCGCTTCATCAACGGCAAGGGTTTCTAACGCAGCTTGCTGCCCTAAACGATAGCCTGTCCATGTTTCAGCCAGAGGGTCTTTTTTACGATTAAACAGCACATATCGAACATGATTATCTTGTTGTTTAATCATCACTAATACGGCTTCGGGTTCATCAAAACAGGTAAAATACCAAAAATCACTATTTTGCCGATAAGGATAATGCGTGTCATTGCTTCTGACGACTTCGGGTGAGGCAAAAAAAAGTGCGACGCTGTTAGGTTGCATTTGCGAAAGAAATTTTTCTCGACGAGAAAAAAGCTCTTTTTTGGTATCGATATTTTGCATAGTGATAACCTTTTTAAAACAAGTTAATATTAATGAATGGTTGGTGTGATATCAGCCTCATTAAATTCATCAAAACAGAGAATCGAAGTCATGCGAACATACTCTTTAATTTCTTCAAATGCGAATCCTAACTCTTGCTCATCTTCGTTTTCATCGTAGCCTAGCTTCGCAATTTGTCTCAAATCATAAATTGCTTCACCCACATCGCCTTTAATATGATTTAATTTTGGTTGAACCAATCCAATACCTAATAAAAAATGGTTAACCCAACCGACTAAATCATCAATTTGAGAAAAAAGATCATGTTCGTTAAGTAACAATTGGAATTCAAAATCATCATCCAAAAATTGTTGCTTGGTAACACAATAAAGCTCAACCATTTTCTTATTTAAAGGTTCTGGGATTTTTTGCCCATTATTGAGCATATCTTCAACTAAAGGGCGCCAACTTTCATCATGATTGCCTCCGGCTAAAATACCCGAAATAAAACCATGTAATTCAGCAGCTGTAATACCCATTTTATTTAAGTTTAATTCATGATTAAGTTCATCATAATTTACAGTTTTGGTCATTAATGTCACCCTGATTTTGTCATATCAATAAAAAGCACTCTGCACTTTCATTAATTATTAGTATATAATCCACAGCTAGCTATAAATAATAAACAGGTTACTGGGCTTTATAAAGGAATTATTTTGAATATTGTAAGATTTGTGGTGAAATTTTCCCTTCTCATTTTAGCTTTTGTTGTATCATTAACTGCTTGTAGTTCATGGTTCTCTAACAAAGGTATCATTATTCTCGATGTACAAAATAAAAACCAAACTTTTGTAACAAGCCAAGACTTGCCCCATTACTATAAACTAGGTAATGGTGAACACGAACTTCAACAATTTGAAACATTTTGTAGTGAAGAAATACAAAAATCACAACTTGATGGCAGCGAAGAAATTGTCTTTGAAAACATAAAGCGTGGTATACGTGGAGAAGTAGAGTTTAAAAAATGTAGTGATAGAATCACTCGAATTTATCGTTATTAATAAATATAGACATAACTATATATTGATATATAAAAAGTTTAACTAATTCCAAAGATCGATTAAATGTTACTAGCCATTCAGGCGGTTTTTATTTATATTGGTCGCGTAAATGAAAATTTTTTTAGGAGTAGAATTATTATGTATAAACAAGATGTAACCATTACCGCACCGAATGGTCTCCATACCCGCCCTGCCGCACAATTTGTAAAAGAAGCTAAAAATTTTAATGCTGAAATTACTGTAACTTCTAACGGAAAAAGTGCTAGTGCTAAAAGTCTATTCAAATTACAAACACTTGGTCTAACACAAGGTACTACCATTACCATTTCAGCTGAAGGCGAAGATGAAAAAGAAGCAGTAAATCATTTGGTTAAATTAATCCCTGAGTTGGAATAATTAGATTCAAAATGCGATAAAGAACAGATTTAAAATTGAATAAGGATTAAATGTTATGGTATCAGGTATACTTGTTTCCCCCGGTATCGCTTTTGCAAAAGCGCTATTATTAAAAGAAGAACCTATTGTTGTTAACAGTAGACCAATTCTTGATAACAAAATTGATGCTGAAATTGCACGTTTTAAGGACGCTCGTCAAAAATCCAGCGAGCAATTAAATGCGATAATGGAACGAGCAAAATCCACATTAGGCGAAGATAAAGCTGCTATCTTTGAAGGGCATATCATGCTTTTAGAAGATGAGGATTTAGAACAAGAAGTTATCTCTCGTATACAAAGCAAGCATTCAACCGCTGATGCCGCTGTCCAATCAGTATTTGAAACTCAAGCTAAAGAACTTGAAAACTTAGACGATGAATACTTAAAAGAGCGTGCTGCTGATATTCGTGATATTGGCAAACGTTTACTTAAAAATATTTTAGGGATTGAAATCGTTGATTTAAGTGCAATTAACCAACCTTGTATTTTAGTTGCAACAGATCTTACTCCATCTGAAACAGCACAATTAAATCTAGATATGGTATTAGGTTTTATCACAGATGCTGGTGGTCGTACATCTCACACCTCAATTATGGCTCGTTCACTAGAAATTCCAGCTATTGTTGGTACATCAAACGCAACGCAAGCAATAAAACAAGGTGATTTTGTTATTTTGGATGCCATAAATAATGCCATTTATATCAATCCAGATCACGCTACTCAAGAGAAACTCAAACAAGTTCAAGCTAAATATATTGCCGATAAAGAAGAGTTGGCAAAATTAAAAGACTTACCAGCCGTTACGCTTGATGGTCACCAAGTTGAAATTTGTGCAAATATTGGTACGGTTCGTGATATCGCCGGTGCGGATCGCAATGGTTATGAAGGTGTCGGTCTTTATCGTACTGAATTTTTATTTATGGATCGTGATGCCTATCCTAACGAAGACGAACAATTCAAAGCTTACAAAGAGGTAGCCGAATCAACGAATGGTTTATCTGTTATTGTCAGAACAATGGATATTGGCGGCGATAAAGATGTACCTTATATGCATTTACCGAAAGAAGAAAACCCATTCTTAGGTTGGCGTGCAATTCGTATCTGTTTAGATCGCAAAGAAATACTCCATGCACAATTACGCGCAATATTACGCGCATCAGCATTTGGTAAATTACGTATCATGTTCCCGATGATCATATCGGTTGAAGAAATCCGTATCTTAAAATCTGAAATTAATATTCTTAAAGAACAGCTTACTGCCGAAGGTAAAGCGTTTGATAAAAACATCGAAGTTGGTGTAATGATTGAAACGCCTGCTGCTGCCGTCATTGCTCATCATTTAGCGAAAGAAGTTGATTTCTTTAGTATTGGAACCAACGATCTAACACAATACACATTAGCGGTTGATCGTGGTAACGAATTAATTTCTCATCTTTATAACCCACTTTCACCATCTGTTTTAACACTCATTAAGAAAGTCATTGATGCTTCTCACAAAGAAGGTAAATGGACAGGAATGTGTGGTGAGCTTGCTGGTGATGAACGAGCAACGATTTTATTACTAGGTATGGGACTTGATGAATTCAGCATGAGTGCGGTATCAATTCCTAAAATCAAAAAATTAATTCGTAATACACATTTTGAAGAAGCGAAAAAACTTGCCGACAATGCGCTTGAAAAAGCAACTTCTAAAGAAATTATGGATTTAATCGAAAAATATAACGCTGAAAAGCAAATTTGTTAGGAGAAAATAATGGGGTTATTCGATAAATTGAAGCAATTCATGAAGCAATTCATCAAATCTGATGATAGCCATGATAGCATCGAAATTATTGCACCTCTGAGTGGCGAAATCGTTAAAATCGAAGATGTGCCAGATGTCGTTTTTGCAGAGAAAGTCGTTGGTGATGGTATTGCAATTAAACCTGCTGGTAATAAAATTGTTGCGCCATTAAACGGTAGAATTGGCAAAATTTTTGAAACTAATCATGCATTTGCTATTGAATCAGATGATGGTATTGAGCTATTTGTACACTTTGGAATTGACACTGTTGAATTAAAAGGCGAAGGTTTTACCCGTATTGCTGAAGAAGGTCAACAAGTAAAAGTTGGTGATACTATTATTGAATTTGATTTACCACTACTTGAAAGTAAAGCAAAATCAGTGTTAACACCTGTTGTCATTTCTAATATGGATAGTATTGTCGAGCTGACAAAACTATCTGGTACCGTAGAAGCAGGTAAAACACCTGTTATGCGCGTGAAAAAATAATCATAAAAAAAACCTTCAGTTTTACTGAAGGTTTTTCTGCTCAATTCATTAACTGTCTAGTTTAATCTACTAACGCCACTTTTTATATTGATTAATCAAATTATTTGTAGAATCATCATGTGAAGTTACTGGCGTATCACTCGCTAATTCAGGTAAAATTCGACCAGCTAATTGCTTACCTAACTCAACACCCCATTGGTCAAAACTGAATATATTCAAAATAATACCTTGAGTAAAGATTTTATGCTCATACATCGCAACTAATGCACCCAAGCTATACGGGGTAATTTTCTTAACTAAAATTGAATTGGTCGGTTTATTTCCTTCAAACACTTTAAACGGAACAATTGCTTTAACTTCATCAAGCGTTCTTCCAGCAGCCATAAATTCTTGTTCAACTTGTTCTTTGGTTTTACCAAATGCTAATGCCTCCGTTTGAGCAAAAAAGTTAGATAACAATTTAGGATGATGATCACTAACCGGATTATGGCTAATTGCAGGCGCAATAAAATCACACGGAATAAGTTTGGTTCCTTGATGAATTAATTGATAAAATGCATGTTGACCATTGGTACCCGGTTCACCCCAAATGATTGGGCCAGTAGTATAAGTTGTTTTATGACCATTACGATCGACACTCTTACCGTTTGATTCCATATTGCCTTGTTGAAAATAGGCAGCAAATCGATGCATATACTGATCATAAGGTAAAATGGCTTCTGTCTCAGCACCATAAAAATTATTATACCAAATCCCAATTAAGGCTAATAATGCAGGAATATTTTTATCAATTGGTGTATTTTGGAAGTGTTTATCCATTGCATGACCACCAGCCAAAAATTGTTTAAAATTATCAAATCCAATAGATAAAACGATCGATAAACCTATCGCAGACCAAGAAGAGTAACGACCGCCTACCCAATCCCAAAATTCAAACATATTCGCTGTATCAATACCAAATTTTTCAACTTCTTTGGCATTAGTGGATAACGCAACAAAATGCAAAGCAACAGCTTTATCATCTTTAGCCGCATCAAGTAACCAAGAACGAGCCGTTTGTGCATTAGTCATGGTTTCTTGTGTGGTAAACGTTTTTGATGCTACTAAAAACAGGGTTGTTTCAGGATTTAAGCCCTTTAATGCTTCAACAATATGAGTACCGTCAACATTTGAAACAAAATGCATGTTTAAATGATTTTTATAAGGACGCAACGCTTCGGTAATCATGACAGGCCCAAGATCTGAACCTCCAATTCCGATATTTACCACATCAGTTATCGCTTTACCGGTGTACCCTTTCCACTCACCGCTAATGACTCTATTACTGAATGATTCCATTTTTGCTAATACCGCATTGACATCATCCATCACATTTTTGCCATCAACATAAATAGGGGTATTCGATACATTACGTAAAGCAACATGTAAAACAGCACGATCTTCGGTGCGATTAATTTTTTCACCGCTATACATAGCTGAAATTGCACCTTTAAGATCACATTCATCAGCAAGCTTATGAAGTATTGCTAAAGTCTCTTGCGTAATACGATTTTTAGAAAGATCAACCAAAAACTCATCCTCAAACGGAATACTGAGTTTTTCAACTCGTTTTGGCTCTTCTTTTAAAATCTGCGCAATGGTCTTATTGTGATGCTTTTGATAACTTGCTTGAAGGGATTTCCAAGATGAAGTGGTAGTTGGATCAATTGATTTTAACATAACTCATTCCTTAAATAATAAAGCACTCTATCCATAATATAACTATGCCTAAAATGATGCAAGATAAGGATCTTTTATCTTTTTCTTAAATAAAGTAAGTAGTATAGATAAGCTTACTAATTCATAAACTGTGGTGTTATAGGCGTGAATAAGGAGACACCATATATAAAATTCAGTTTTGATAATAAGCATTAGCCTATTTTCTATTTTTTTGATAATTGAAATATCGTTTTTCTGTTTTATTTATTCATCAATTGTTAAATTACGCGTCGTTAAATCAAATGGTGTTAATTGATAGACATAATAGTTAAGCCAATTGCTGAACAATAGATAAGCGTGACTACGCCATGTGGCTTTAGGAGTTAAGTCTGGATTATTATGAGGAAAATAATTTTCAGGGATAGTAGGCTGAATGCCAGCTTTAAGATCACGAAAATATTCGTTGGCTAAAGTAAATGAATCATATTCAGGATGCCCGGTAACAAATGCCATCCGTTTATCTGCTGTTGCCATTAAATAAGGCCCAGTGATATCTGAATCTGCCAGTATTAAGAGATCAGTATAATTTTTTATTTTTTCAATCGGAAAATCTGCATACCGTGAATGCGGTGCTAAAAAAGAGTCATCGAATCCTCGGGTTAAAATGGCATTAGGTTCCAAAATTTGATGCTGATAAACCCCAGATAATTTATGTGATCGTGTAAATTTTGGTAAATCATATAATACATTCAATGCGGCTTGTACTGCCCAACACACAAACATGGTTGAGGTGACATGTTCTTTTGCCCATGTGATAATTTCAACTAATTTTGACCAATAGACTACATCCGTAAAGGCCACTTTTCCTAACGGTGCGCCAGTGATAATAAGCCCATCAAAATTTTGTTCACGTATATCGTCAAAATCACAATAGAAACTATTTAAATGCTCGACTGGTGTATTTTTCGATTCACGCTGATCAATACGTAATAGTTGAATATCGACTTGTAATGATGAGTTAGAAAGTAGTCGTAAAAATTGGTTTTCTGTCTCTATTTTTTTAGGCATAAGATTAAGAAAGAGCAGTTTTAGCGGACGAATTTCTTGTGTATTTGCACGAGAAGATGTCATGATAAAAATATTTTCTTTACGAAGTACATCAACGGCTGGTAATGAATCAGGAATACAAATAGGCATAGCAAAAACTCCTAATAATCAACAATCTTTTAAAACTTAAAATAGACGTCTAGAAATCTGTATAGCTAAATATAAGATGTTTTAGATTATTTGTCGAGGTTTTTATTTTGATTAGCTAAATCCAATATCTCAAAGAAAATCATGATACTACTATATACGAATAACGTTAAATTCGCATTGGTCTTTTTTAGATTGGATAATTGACAAAAGTAAGGAAAGAGTTAAAAAGCCCGTGTATCGGTGCGCCATGAGTCAGCGGTTAACGCTTCGCCAAAATAGCTATTAACGAGTTTTTGCGTGATATCACTAAGTGGCGAGGCTAACACTTCGGCGGTATTCCCGTATTCAACAAGTTCGCCTTTGTGCATCACTAAGATTTGATCACTAATATGCTTCATCATCCCTATATCTTGAGTCACATAAATATAAGAGATGTTATGCTCGGCTTGTAATGACAACATCAAATTAACAATCTGTGAACGCATCGAGATATCTAATGCGGCTAACGCTTCGTCTAAAATAATAACTTTAGGTTTTAGAATTAATGCTCTCGCTAGGGCGACCCGTTGTTTTTGCCCCGATGCCATTACCGCTGGATAATAAGAAGCATGTTCAGGCAGTAACCCAACTTGCTTTAATACGTCGCTTATCATTTTTTCACGTT
Organism: Gilliamella sp. G0441; assembly: GCF_050589305.1. Lineage (NCBI taxonomy): Bacteria > Pseudomonadati > Pseudomonadota > Gammaproteobacteria > Orbales > Orbaceae > Gilliamella > Gilliamella sp. G0441. The sequence goes on from NZ_JBNRJF010000009.1 coordinate 63,173, forward strand.
CAAACGCATCGTAATGTGTATTGTGTTTGAGTGGAATTTCAAGCAATTGACCAATGCGAAGTCTTGGATCAAAAGAGCTTTCTACATGTTGAAAAATCATGCGAATAAGTTGACAACGGTAACTATAATCGCCATATTCGACTTTTGTGCCATCAATCCAAATATCACCACTATCCGGTTTGACCATTCCAACTAACATTTTAGCTAATGTTGATTTGCCCGATCCATTCTGACCAATAATTGCCAAGGTTTTTCCTTCATTGATCGAAAAAGATATCGGTTTAACAGCATCAATGTATAGATGCCCCAAAAATCCTTTAGGAATTTTAAATTGCTTTGACAAATTACGCACTTTTAAAATTGGGTTCATGGTTTAGTCCTGGTATTGATAATTTTACTCATCAGTATTTAAAGGAAAATGACAAGCAACAAAGTGATCTTTAATTTGGATTAATTCGGGTGCTTGAATACATTTTTTTTGTGCATAAGGACAACGTGGGCCCAATCGACAGCCAATAGGTAAATGTTCAAGTGACGGAATAACACCCGGTAAAGTATTTAACGGGCTTTTATGTGGCATTGCCTTACCAAAATCTGGAATGGCGTAAATGAGCGCCTGTGTATAAGGGTGATAAGGCGATTTTATTAAATCTTCGCTATCCGCCACTTCAACCGTCTGTCCACAATACAATACATTAATTCGATCTGTCCACCTTGTAATCATTTGCAAATCATGGCTAATAAGTAAAATCGTGGTGCCCATATTTTGATTCATGCTAGCCAGTAGCCTAAAAATTTGGGCTTCTGTCGTGGCTTCCATAGCATTAGTCGGCTCATCGGCAATGAGTAATTTAGGTTGATTGGCCAATGCAATGGCTATCATGACTTTTTGACATTCACCTTCTGTCAGTTCAAACGGATAAGACTTTAATATTTCTTTATGCTCTTTGATTCCAACCCGATGCAATAGTTCAATCGCACGATTTTTACGCCAAAATAGCCGTTGCCACCAATGACCTTTAAAGGTGCGTCTAGGTATTGCCTCAATCAGTTGTTGCCCAATTTTCATTGATGGATCTAAACATGATTGTGGTTCTTGGAATATCATGGAAATATTCGCACTAATAACTTTACGGCGTTGTTTAGGCGTAAGTTTTAATAAATCAATATTATTAAAATGAAAGCGATCTGCCGAAATTTTCCAATTGTGATTGGTGATCCCTAAAATCGCTTTGGCAATTAAGCTTTTACCAGAACCGGATTCGCCTACTAATCCTCGAATTTCACCTTCTGATAATCTAAGGTTAACCCGGTCGATAGCACGTAACAGACCGTCAGGAGTAATAAACTCAATCGTTAAATTACGAATATCTAACAATGCCATGATTAATGCCCTGCTCGTCGACCATTTAATCCAAAGTTTAATAAATAAACAAAGATAATGGTAGCTGAAACCGCAATTCCGGGGGATAAAAAGGCCAAGTAATTGGTACCAATAATGTCTTTCATTTTAAACATCATCATGCCTAAATCGGGTCTGGAGGTATCGTTAGCAAATCCTAAAAAGGTGATGCTGGTAATGGCTAAGATAATTGAGCTAAATAACGATACAATTTCAGTTAAATAGACCGGCAGAATATTAGGCAAAATATAGTGATTTAAAATCGTTATTTTGGATAAACCATCAAGCCGATAAGCCGTGATATAAGTTTTATTCCACTCCTTAATCACTCGTTGATGGATATTGTATATAAATCGTGGTGAATAAGATAACCCAATGATTAACAACATATTGGTTATGTCATCTTCAAATAACATACTGACAACGATAACCCCCAATAAAGGTGGTACGACCATAAAAAATCGGAAAATCAATAAAATAAAAGATCGTAGAAATGGAATAAAGAACATTAAATAATTAATTAATCCTGCAATCACAACAACATAAAATACCGCTTTTAGTGTCATCGATAAGGTTGAGCGATAACCAATTAATAAGTAATCAAAAATATCTTGTCCTTTAGCATTGGTGCCTAAAATGTGATTAATATCGCCATTTATAAACCATGCTGGCGGTAAGGAACTTGCATAAATAGGATCTAAATGAGCATGAAAAAACCACTTTGTTGAAACAGCAACAAAGACAATTGCCATAATGCCATAAAAGCCAACAATTGAATAAAGATTACTATGTAGCTTATTAAAACATAATGCCACACTATTTAATAACCTTTTTACCTTAGACATGATGTTCCTTATGACGTAATGGATAAATAGCCACAGCGGTAATTTCGCCCAATAGTGTTAAAAAGCTTATCACCGTTCCACAAGCAAAAATAGCAATTGAGATAATAAAATAACTATGATGATGATAAGCACCCATGACCCATTGCCCTAATCCAACACGGTTAAATAATATTCCGACAATCATTGTTGAAAACAACAATGTAGTCGTATTATAAGTCAATTGAGGAATAGTTGCCGGAATGGTATTGGGCAATAAATGTCGACGTAAAATTTTTAAAGGTGACCTTTCTCGAATTGCAGCCATTTTTATGTAGTTCTGGCGTGAGGTATTTTTGACATTTTGGCTAATAAGCTGAATAGTCATAATGCTAGGCTGTATCGCGAGAATGATTATCGGCAGTTTCAAATATTGAAACTGCTCAATCAATAAATCTATTTTATTCTGTTTGTCAGACAGTAAAATCTCTAATAACGATGTACCAATAGCGGAGGAAGAGGTATCAAAATGTATTGATACAGACCAATTTGGAGAGACCCAAAACATAACAATCACAATTAGCATCACAATAGGACATGAATATAGTAATAAGCACCCTAACCGAATCGTGCTATTTAACCAATTAATATTACTTAGCCCTAAAAAGATACCTAATGGTAAACCAACAATTAGTGCTACTGCTAAGGCTAGAATACACAGTTCAATCGTCGCGGATAAAGTATAAAGAAACGAGACCTTTTCCCCTGAGGTTAATGTGAATTGTCCTTGCAATAATTGCCTAAAGAAAGAACTGTAAGCATCAACAATATGAAGATGATTAAACATAGAATGAGGCGAAAAATAGACAAGGCAAAAGCTGATCTGAGCCAAAATGCAGATAATTAATACAAAAGTGACTATTTTTTTCAAAATATAAATAATCATGTTTATCTTATCGCTTTTATTTGTCTAAGTAGGAACAGAAGTGGTCTGATGACCACTCTGTTTATAAATATCAGTTTTGAAACTATTATTCTGAAGGATAGGAAGGTTTACTTGCTTTAGCAAAGGCATGGTTTTGAGAGCTTAAACCGCCCGCTTCTCCTTTCCCTTCAAAGTGATAGTCTGATTCTTCCCGTAGTTTGAAACCAATTTCAGAATCTACATACTCTGGTGCAGGGGCTTTAGTCATTACTGACGAAGCGTGACCCGTAGCTTGAGACACATCAGTATTCACATCGCTATCATGACTTTCTTGTTCACTGTCTTTTGCAGCATCATGATCTTGAGTTGATTCAGAATTGATGGATACATCATTCAAATCAGCTGTGTGAATTGTCGGTTCAGAACGGGCTTCTGTCACTTCATTTTTAACGATAACAGGTAATAAAAGTGAAGGAATAACAGGAACCACATTACTTGGTTCATCTTGTGTGATTTGACTATAATCAATCGCAACCCGACCTAATGCCAATTCAAGAGATGCAGCAGCAAATTGTAACGGCATAGGTGATTTTTTAAGATCGCCACTTCGTACCCGTCGTTTATTACGTTGTCCATTCATACGTAGATGTCTGGAAGTGCGTCGTTGACGTTTTGGTTGTGACTCTAAAACAGGTGTTGTCTCAGCCTGTTCAGGCACTATCACCGGTAATAATAACGATGGAATAACAACACGCTCTTCATTGACTTGAATCGGTACTTCACTATTTTTCACACGTACGCTTTTTGTCAATGAACGTTGTTGACGTCTTGGTTTCACTTCTTTTTGTTTCGGTGTGACCACTTCATTACTATTCGCTGTTTTTTCAGCTTTAGTCGCGTTTACCGCATTCGCCGAATGACTATTATTTTGCTTAGTACGACGACTGTTACTACGAGTTGTCTCTTTCACATCTTCTGTTGCTGCGCTGCTATTGGCATTTGCACCATTGCTATTACGACTATTACGCTGACGGCGACTATTCGATCGATTATTTTCACGTCTTTTAGTCGGTTTTGGTTTAACTTCTGGTTCAGGTTCACTTTTTTCAGCAACAAATAATTTGCGTAACTTACTGAATAATCCACTGAACAAGCCCCCAGATTTTTCAACTTTAGGCTCGCTCTTTTCTTTCGATGTCGTGTTCGCTTCGACTTTTGGCCCTGATAATACCGCTTGTTCAACGATGATTTCAGCCGCTGCGTCTTCTTCCTCTTCTTCCAATTCTCGGATTAATTTCGGTAAGTTATAACTCAGAACATCAGTCTCTTCGCCAACACGTTTACGAATCACTTTATAAAGTGGCGTTTCCATCTCTTCATCACCCACGATGACAATTTTTACATCAGGGTGCATTCTTTCGATATTATTAATCGCGCGACGTTTTTCATTTAATAAATAGCTGGCAATTGGCACTGGCACGATAACATCAATTTGGACTGTGTTATCTTTCATCGCTTCTTCTTGAATTAATCGAAGAATAGAAAGCGATAATGAATTATTATCACGAATCGTTCCCGTTCCTTGACAACGTGGACAAATGTGATGAGTCGCTTCACGCAAAGACGGACTTAATCGTTGGCGTGACATTTCAAGCAGACCAAATCGAGAAATTCGTGTTGTTTGAATGCGTGCTCGGTCTGTTTTCATCGCCTCTTTTAAGCGATTTTCAACTTCACGTTGGTTACGAATTGGTGTCATATCGATAAAATCGATAACAATCAGACCACCTAAGTCACGTAAACGTAGTTGACGAGCAATTTCTTCAGCTGCCTCAAGATTAGTGTTAAAGGCCGTTTCTTCAATGTCACTGCCCCGTATCGATTTAGCGGAGTTAATATCGATTGCTGTTAATGCTTCGGTCGCATCAATTACAATAGAACCGCCGGAAGGTAAACGCACTTCACGTTGAAACGCAGATTCAATTTGACCTTCAATCTGAAAATGGTTGAATAGAGGTACATCCCCCTCATAAAGTTTTAGTCGATTAACGTATTCAACACGCCCCAAATCAACTAATCGTTTTTTAGCGATCTCAAGGACTTTCGGATTATCGATTAATATATCACCCACATCATCACGTAAATAATCACGAAATGCTCGGGTAATAATATCACTTTCCTTGTGGATTAAACTTGGTGCTGGATGATTCTTAGCTTCATTTTGAATCGCTGCCCAATAATTGACTAACGCATCTAAATCTTGTTGTAACTCTTCTTGGCTTTTACCAACACCCGCCGTTCTGGCAATTACGCCCATGCCTTTAGGCTTTTCAATAGCGTCAATAATACGTTTTAAATCTGCACGATCTTCACCTTCAATTCGGCGAGACACACCACCAGCACGTGGATCATTGGGCATTAAAACTAAATAACTACCAGCAAGACTAATATAAGTCGTTAACGCAGCACCTTTTTTGCCTCGAATCTCTTTTTCAATTTGAATGAGAACTTCTTGACCTTCTTCAAGATGTTTAATGGTGCGACGACCGGTCATATTGGATGGAAAATAACTATCGGCAATCTCTTTTAATGGTAAAAAACCATCTCGCTCTCCACCATATGAAACAAAAGCCGCCTCTAAACTTGGATTGATTTTAGTAATTTTACCTTTATAGATATTGGCCTTTTTCTGCTCATGCCCAAGACTTTCGATATCTAAATCATATAAGCGTTGGCCATCAACAAGCGCAACTCGCAGCTCTTCTTGCTGGGTTGCATTGATTAGCATTCTTTTCATTATTCTACACTCTTCATTAATCTTAATTAATTGTAGGTAGAATCGTATTATTGATAAATGCTTATTTTAACAATGATAAAAAAAGTACTTAATTCGATATTTCTATACAGTGTGCATTATTTTATTTGTGTTATTTTTGTTATTATTTTATGTGACACCGATTTCACATTGACTACATTAAAATAATATTTTAGGGAGATAACCGCTAAATTCAAAAGTACAAATGACACGCCGAATTATTCCTAAATATATAATTTATTGATATTATTTCAATGGTTAATTTGCAAACCTTCATTTTATTGGTTCTAGCAAATAAACTAAATCTTTATATGATTGTTTAAAATAAACATATTATCTAATTATCTTGATTCTACTTACGCTATTTTGTTTTGACAAACTGTAATGTCTAACGCCATTGCTGCATTACAAGGATAAAAATATCCCCCCTTATTATTCACGTTTCGGCAAAGGATAGCAAGAAAATTAAACTTCATATTTCATCGATAGTTAGATTAATATTTTGAGTTATTTACAAATAATATTTATCATTTCAATAAAATCATATTAGATATATTAAAAATTTATATTAACCACACTAAAAAGCCAAAATTGCTTTACATTTTTTTACGCATTATTTGAAAAATAAAAATTTGGAACTTACTTAGTAGAACATAAAGAGACTTAATTTGTATAATAGAAGAAAAATATAAAACAAATTCAAAAAAGAGACTTAACTTATTTATGAAATCACCCGAAAAAACAGCCTTACTTGATTTTACTTCTCGTTGGATGACTCAATTTGATTATGCCCCTAAAAGTGAAGAATTACATGCCATTCCTTCACCTTGTATACTAAAAACAGCGCAACTTGCAGTATATTGGCAACCTTTTTTATTAGAGCCGGCAAGAGATCTAACTATTGTAGAACAAGTCGTTAACATCAATCTGTGTCAAAGTGCTCATGTTTTTTATGGCACACAATATGCCGGAAATATAAGCGCAAACTTTGCTGATACTCATTTAGTATTACTACAAGCATGGAATGATGACGATTTCTCAAATTTAGAGCAGAACTTAATTGCCCATTTGTCGCAACAAAAAAAATTAAAACGAATACCAACTATTTTTATTGCCTCTACCGATGAAAGTACCGAAATTATCGCCATAAATAATTTAACTGGCGAAGTGGTTAAAGAAGATCTCATTAGTGGAGAACTGACGATATTAGCTGAAAATTTAACATCATTTTTTAATAATCTTTCAATTTAATGTAAAAAAATAATTCATAAAAATTAACAAGATTATCGTCTAAACATTTATTCACAAATTGTCTGTATCGAAATTGTGTATTATAAAATATTATGTATATAATGCGATGAAAGTGATTAGACGAAATAGGTGAATTATGTTTGAAAGTTTAACAGCAGCACCGGCCGACCCGATACTTGGATTAGCCGATCTTTATAATAAAGATGAACGCACCAGTAAGATTAATTTAAGTGTCGGTGTCTATAAAGATGAAACCACCCAAACACCTATTTTAGAAAGCGTCAAAAAAGCCGAACAATTTTTATTAAATAACGAAACCACAAAAAGTTACTTAACCATTGACGGAATTAAAGAATTTAATATCGCCACACAAATCTTATTATTTGGTAACGAAAATGAACGAGCCAAAACGGCACAAGCACCAGGAGGCACCGGCGCTTTACGAATCATGGCCGATTTTTTAGCTCGCCGAACCAAAGTAAAACGTATTTGGGTCAGTAATCCTTCATGGCCAAATCATCGAAGTGTCTTCCAAACTGCTGGTCTTGAAGTGCGAGAATACCGTTATTATGATGCACAAACCCATAGCTTGGACTTTGATGGACTGATGCAAGATTTAAGTAAAATTGCAGCAGGTGAGGCGGTACTTTTTCACGGTTGCTGTCACAATCCAACCGGTATCGATCCAACTCCTGAACAATGGCAAGCCATTTCAGATTTAGCCCTAAAAAATGGTTGGTTACCGTTGTTTGATTTAGCTTATCAAGGATTGGGTCAAGGTATAGAAGAAGATGTGTATGGATTACGACTATTCACCGATCATCACCCAGAATTATTAATTGCTAGCTCATACTCTAAAAACTTTGGGCTATATAATGAACGAGTTGGTGCTTTTACCTTAATCGCTGCTGATACGGAGATTGCGGATCGGGCTTTTAGCCAAGTTAAAACCATTATTCGTGCCAATTATTCTAATCCACCCGCTCACGGCGCCAAAATTGTATCTTATATTTTAAATAACAAGGAATTAAAAGAAGAGTGGATCGATGAATTGACAAGTATGCGTCAACGTATTCATCGTATGCGCCAATTATTTGTCAAAACATTACAAGATAAAGGTGCAAATCAAGATTTTAGCTTCATCGCTAAACAAAACGGCATGTTTTCTTTCAGTGGATTAACAGAACAACAAGTACTGAAACTGCGTAACGACTACGGTATTTACATTGTGAACTCGGGAAGAATCAATGTCGCTGGCATGACCCTTGATAATATGTCACGCCTGTGTGAATCGATAGTTGAGGTGTTATAAGCCTATTTTATGAAGTCAATTTTTAGGCATTATTGTTGATTAACTGTTGTGTTACTTTGATAATGACAGCATGAGGGATTGATAATCAATCCCTCTGCATATTAAGGATATCACGACTTATCTGGTAAATTTTTTAAATAATAAACAGGCAAATACAATATCTAACACACACAGTGAAATCAGCACTAAAAATGAGCCTAAAACACCGCTTGAATCTAATCCTAAACTAAACAGATACGGATAGCCAAACACGCCAATAAAGTAGCTTAAACTAAAAATAGTTAAATAAATACTTCGCTTTTCAGCATCGATATCTTTAACCATTTGAGTTTGAATTAACGGATAAACCAAACCATAACTTATGCCTAATAATGACGACGGTACAATATAAAAAATATTATTTGTCGTAACCAAAAACAGACACAAAGCGATCAACATAATGAATAACAAGCCGATCATGGCTAACTGCTGTGACAGTTTTAAAATAAATTTAGCCAGATAGAATCGGGCAAATAATAATGAAAAAGTATAAGAAATATAAAATATCGAAAAGTTTAAATTCTTCTCTTTAGCAAACACAAATTGAAAGTTCATCATTGAAATGTAAATACAGGCGCCTAAAAAAACCATTATCAACGGAATGACCGCATTTGAAGTAACAATGGTTTTCATTACTGGCAAAATCGATAATTTACTGCTATTTTGCTTATTGGATAAGGTTACATTAAAAAATAACCCACCGGCTAACAAACTCAACAACACAGCAAACATAAACATATATTCAATAGCAATATTATAATCGAGCAGTGTTTTGACTATCACTGGCGATAATCCGGCACCTAACATATTAAATGCCGAAATAAACATAAAATGACGACTTAATTCGGCAGTATTACTGGTTGACGACACCATAATCGGCCCCAACGTATAAATAATCCCCCACCCTGCACCAAGCAACAAACCTGCAATATAAAGAAAAACACCACCTGTATACAAAATCAATGCGATAGCAAAGGCATAAATTAACGCCCCCATTGCAGCAATCACATTAGTAGAAACAGATTTCAACAGATAAGGAATCGACAAAATCGACGCCACCACCCCAATGATCCCCATTGAAATAATTTCACTCGACATCACCAACGAAAGCTTTAAAGTGTCGGTTAAAAATAACGGCAGCGTTAACATCACGCCATAGGCAAAAGAGGTTAAAAAAGAGCCTAAGCAGACTAATTTAAATAATTCATTATTCATCACTATTTATTCCTTTTTATTAAGCAGGCTCACGTTGTCCCCACGATGATAACATTAAAGAGATCAAGTATCGTGCATAATACGAATAAAAAATAAGAAATTTTGAAAAAATTCCCCTAGTTGAGTCTATTCATCAAAACGAAATAAACATTCAACAATTAACTTCCTCTATCACCCGTGATCAAAACCCAACAACCTTAATTCTTTTTAGTTATATCCATAGTCCAAGAGGATATTAGACGCTGTTTGAATAATCTTTAATAATTGAATAATAAAACATTAATTAATCTTTGAGGATATTTCGGTGGCGTCACATATTATTGATTATTTGATTTTAGGTAATAATTTTAGTACCAGTGAAATGCGAGCGATATGGTCAGAACAAAATCGCTTAGAAAAGCAAGTTGCTGTAGAAGTCGCACTAGCAAAAGCACAAGGTGAACTAGGTGTCATTCCTTGCGATGCCGCTGATGCAATCGTTGCTAAGGCCGATGCTTCGAAACTGTCCATTGAACAAATTGCCAAACAAGCTGCAGAAGCCAAGCACTCTTTAATGTCAACGATCAATGCGCTACAAGATCAAGTTGGCGATGCTGGTCAATTTATTCATTATGGTGCAACCACGCAAGATATTGTCGATACGGCAACCGTTTTACAACTTAAGCAATCATTTGCCATTATTGAACGTGATACCAAACTGGTGGCATGTGAATTAAAAAAGTTAGCTAAACAGTATCAATATTTACCTATGGTTGGACGTACTCATGGTATGCAGGCACTTCCTACTACTTTTGGGTTTAAACTTGCCGTTTGGTTAGATGAGTTTGTTCGCCATTTACAACGGCTAAGTGAAATTAAACAGCGGGTTTTAGTGGGTAATATCAGTGGTGCAATTTGTACTTATGCCGCCATGGGCAAATTAGGGGTACAAGTTGAAGCCAGAACATTAACTTTATTAGACCTCAATACACCCAACATTGGTTGGCAAGCTGCACGTGATCGGTTTTCCGAATATGCATCCGTCATTGCATTAATCAGTGGAACGCTGGGTAAAATGGGTAATGAGTTTTATAATTTAATGCGCACTGAAATTAACGAAGTTGAAGAGCCCTTTTCTGACGGAAAAATCGGTTCAACCACTATGCCTCATAAACGAAATCCCGCCGCGTTAGAAGGTTTAGCTAGCTTAACCGCACCATTATTAAAAAGTGTCGCTTTAATTCATGAATCCATGAAAGTTGAACATGAGCGAGACGCCATGAGTTGGCGAGCGGAATGGATAGCACTTCCTGAAATTAATCTCTACCTTTCTTCACAACTACAAACGGCATTAGCTGTACTACAAGGGGTAAAAGTCAATGCTGAACGCATGTTAACTAACTTAACCTTACAAAATGGTTTACTACTGTCTGAAAAAGTGATGTTTGAAATAGGCAAGCGATTAGGCAAACAGACCGCTCACCGTTTGGTTTATCAAAGCGCCATGCAAGCTTTTGAGCAAAATAAAACCTTTAAAGCAGTGTTATTAGCTGATCCTATATTGAATAAAGAGTTTACCGAAGATGAACTCGATAGTTGGTTAGAACCTGTTAATTATGTTGGTTTAGCACCTGAAAAAGTGGAACAAGTAATCCGGTATGCTGATCAAAGTGGAGTCTTAGTATGACGTTCCGCCTAATGACGCAAAATGATATCCCAGCTTATCAAACGCTATTGCATAATGCTTATCAAGCAACCCTACAACTTGGTATCCATTTTGCTGCTGCGACAGTTAATCAAAAACAAATTGCCGATCATATTGAATCAAATGCTGTTTATCTCTATGAAAAACAGAGTAAATTAATTTCAACATTAACGATTCGTTTTCCATGGGGCAATAATCCCGGGCCTTATGGATTACCGCATTTAGGTTGGTTTGCCACTGACCCACAATATAAAGGTCAAGGCTATGGTCATGCGTTATGGGATTTTGTTGAACAACAAATCTTAATTAAACAATTAAGACTTCCTGCGGCGACATTAGGAACAGCCGCAAATCATCCATGGTTAGCCACACTTTATATCAACAAAGGTTATAAACCTATTGGGCAAGCCGATTTAACCCCTGATCACACCACACTCTATTTTGAAAAAATTTTTAATTATAAAAACTACACTGAATGGAAAAAAAGGAATCACAAACAATGAAAACAATCAGAACTATTTTCTCTGCGATACTACTCGCCAGTTTAACATTATTATTCGGATGCGATACAAATAGCCAAGATTCGACCACAAAGCAGCCGATCATAAGAGTCGGTTCAACCGGTCAAAGTTATCCAAATGGATATAAACAACAAGATAAATTAATCGGATTTGATGTTGAACTGACAGAAGCCATTGCCAATGAACTGGGTTATCAAGTCGAATGGGTGGTCGCTGAATTTGGAGGATTAATGGGACAGTTTGATTCTGGACGTTTAGATACCATTGCCAATGCCGTTGCAATCACACCTGCTCGCCAAGCTAAGTATGATTTTTCTCAGCCATATAGTTTTTACGGTAGCCAGATCGTTACCCATCAAGAAAATAACGATATTAATACGTTATCTGATTTTAAAGGTAAAACCATTGCTGGCGTGTTAGGTTCAAATCATATCAATAATTTGAAAAAAGCCTTTCCAAATAATGAAGTGACAATTAAAACTTATGAAACCCGTGACGGAGCCATGTATGATACCGAATATCAACGGGTTGAAGGTTATGTTAATTCAAAACCCATCTTACTGGCTGAAATCAAACGTAAAAATCTTCCATTTAAATTAGTAGGCGAGCCAATAACGATTGAGCAAGTTGCTTTTCCATTTAGTAAAGATGAAAAAGGTCAAGCATTACGTCAAAAGTTTAATCAAGCTTTGGACAAGTTACGCAATAACGGCACGTTAAAAAATCTTTCGATTAAATATTTTGGTGAAGATATTACCTCATGAACTTTAATGTAAACTATTTTTTAAGTGTGTTTCCTCAGATATTACCGTATCTACCGGTCACACTTTTTATTGCAGTTGTGTCAATTTTATTTGCTATGGTGTTAGGTCTGACTATCGCATTGTTACGTAACAATAAAATCATCATTGTTGACGCAATTTTTTCGCTGTTTATTTCGCTATTTCGTGGGATTCCCTCGGTGGTATTGCTCTTTATTATTTATTACGGTTTACCGCAGATCTTTCCTGTATTAAAGCACATGGGTGCAACAACCGCCGCTATTGTCTGCTTTAGCTTAAAATATTCTGCTTATCTAGCCGAAATTTTCCGTGCTGGTCTGGCGTCAGTCGACCCAGGACAAAAAGAGGCAGGACTAACCTCGGGACTAAGCACGATTCAGGTTTACCGAAACATTATTTTGCCACAAGCATTGGTCAATGCTTTGCCTAATACCGGTAACATGTTTATTTCATTACTCAAAGACTCGTCTGTCGCTTTTTTTGTTGGCGTACAAGAACTGCTAGCAGCAGGCAAAATGCTAACGGCGAGCTCCTTTCTCTATTTTGAAACCTATTTAGCGGTCGGCATTGTTTATTGGCTAACGGTTGTTGCTTATTCATGGCTACAAAAACAGTTAGAACATAAATTAAGCAAACCGTATTACCGTTAAGGAGCAAGCTCATGATTTCTGTATCACATCTGTCTAAACGGTTTGGTCATCATCAAGTATTAAAAGAGATAAACCTTCATGTAAAACAAGGTGAAGTTGTCGCCATTATTGGACCTTCAGGCTCAGGTAAATCCACGTTATTACGTTGTTTGAATTTATTAGAAAAACCCAATACGGGTACAATTCGAATAGGTGATGTCATTCTGGATAGTGAACATTATCGTCATAAAGAAGAAGTACAATTACGCAAACAATCAGCGATGGTATTTCAACACTATAATTTATTTAAAAACAAAACGGCGTTAGAGAACATTACTTATCCTTTGATTCTGGGTAAAAAAATCAATAAAAGCGAAGCCAAACAACAAGGATTAATGCTATTAAAGCGGGTGGGCATGTTACCTTATGCTGACCAATACCCCATAACTTTATCCGGTGGGCAACAACAACGGGTGGCTATTGCCAGAGCATTAGCGGTTAGACCTAAAGTTCTATTATTTGATGAACCGACATCGGCACTCGATCCAGAGCGTGTACACGAGGTGCTGCAAGTCATGTTACAGCTTGCTAAAGAAAATATCACGATGATCATTGTTACTCACGAAATGGAATTTGCTAAATATGTTGCTGACCGAATTATCTTTATGGCAAATGGCGTCATTGTAGAAGAAGGCTATGCTAAAACTCTTATCGATCATCCACAAAACGAGTTAACTCAACGTTTTTTGCGTCAGCTAACCGATGATATTAATTTCGAAATTTAATAAAGAAAAAATCGTTCGCTCATTAAATGCTTATATCAAGACAAGAAATTGGGGGATTTTGCATCGTTCCCCCCTATTTAGAATTCACGCAAAATTAAAAAATCACCTTATTAACAAGCTTCAACTTTCATTCTTTTAAGTGAATCCAGACTTTTCTACTATAGCTGAACAATATAACGCTTTATAAAATCGCTGACATCTAACCCTTTTGCAAATGCTTGGATATCTTGGCTTAGCGCTATTGCAGTTGATTGATCATCAATAGCGTTTACGAGTTTTGCTGTCATTTCATTTTGATTGTATGGATTCTTTGGTGATCCTTTGGGAAGGTCGATGCGTTGACTGATTTTTTGACCGTTATTAAGTAATATTTCAACAACCACATAACGACCGTTATAAGCTTGAGGATGTGGTGCTAGGGTGATGTGATAACTGCGTTGCATTTTTTGCATCAGTTGTTTAATGTTGTCAGCGATTGGCGTTGCCGAAAATGCCTTAAAATCAGTGGGTAAACCTAATAAAATTAAGGCCAAAATATATTCAGCAGAAAAGCGCCCTTGCTCAGCAAGGGTTGGCTGTTGATAAATTAATGCAGCATCACTCTTGGGTGGCGCAAAGTAAAGGGTAATGTTAGCCACATTCTCAACACGAAATTGCGGATGTTGAGAAAGTAATTGTCCTGCATCCGCGATATAGGCTCCAGCGGAACAAAAACTATAAGTTTTAAACCACAATCCAGGGTCAATTATCTTCCAAGGCTTTGCCCAACTGGTTAAATTCAACGCCGTATTCCCTTGTCCATACATGGCGAGAAATCCTAAATTTTCATCTAAAAAATTTTGATCTGCTTGTAGTCCTGCTCTTAACCAATCAACAGTTTGGATGGCATGTTGCGCAGCCAGTCCTGCATGTAAAAATTTTATGGGTGTGCCCATTAACAAGCGCATACCCGAAGCTTGGGTTGCTGCAAGTGCTAATGCTTGCGATAAAAAAGGTTCATTATACAAATAACAAATTGCAGCTGTGGCTGCTATGCCACCAAGCGTAATAGTGGCATGCCATCCTTTTTCATAATGTTGTGGATTGACGCTTTTACCCAGCAACGCCATGACTTCAATACCAATAACATAAGCCGTTAAAAATCGCCGTCCATCAATCTTGAATGGCATATGATCTAATCGAATACTGGCGAACAGTGCCGATAAAATCACCGCTGAAGGATGGCCTCGTATATCTGAATGAACATCATCATAATCTAAACAGTGGGCTTGAAAGCCATTGAATAATGCCGCTTGACGTGGTGTAGCTAACTTTTTTTGACCAATCAGCCAAGACCGCTCATGCCCGCCTTCTTCTTTTATCCAAGCGAGTAATCTTTGAACATTCATATCCTGACGAGCTTGTAAACAACATGCAAAATAATCGACGATGCCATTAATCGCATTATTAATAACAGTCGAATCACTAAGAATAGGCGTATTTTTAATTAACAAGCATAATTGTTGGTTCAAGTTCATCATATATTCACTCATCAAACTATCATAAATAGACTTGACCAAAATAGCGTAAAATCAGCGTTAAGTTAAAGATTATCTAGTTATATTTTAATAACTAAACTTAATACTATTGCATCAAGCAGTCGTCTTTTTCCCTTCATATAACTATTTTTGACTCATCATTAGTATGCTAATATAGATGACAAATGATTAACCTAAAATTTCACTTATCTAATTATGTCAACTTGTTATATCGCGTTAGGAAGTAACCTTGACGATCCTTTTGCTCAAGCAAATCGAGCAATAGCCGCTTTAACTCAATTGCCTCATACTCAACTGATTGAAGTCTCGCCTTTTTACCGCAGTAAACCTTTAGGGCCACAAGATCAAAATGATTATCTCAATGCAGTGATTAAGTTAATAACAAGCCTTTCACCAATTGAATTATTAGATGCCTTACAATCGATTGAAAAATCACAAGGGCGAGTTCGCAAAGATAATCGTTGGGGAGCAAGAACTTTAGATTTGGATATTCTTTTATATGATGATTTGATTATCAATAGTGAACGATTAACCATACCGCATTACCACATGAAAAACCGAGAGTTTGTCCTTTATCCACTCTTTGATATTGAGCCAGAACTCGTCTTTCCCGATAATGACAAATTGTCAGATCTTGTTGCTAAGTGTCCTAAAAATGACATGAAACAGTGGATAGCATAATTATATACATTAATACATATAGTTATGTTAATTTGCTCTAATTATGTAAAAAAAATCATAAAAAAATTTTGCCAATGGCTAATTTATTGCTATAGTTTAGCGCTTGCAAATAATCTGTACTTAAGGGGATTGCTGTGAAAAAGGAACAAAAAGTTAATACATCTTCTCTTAGCCTGCTTTCAATTGCTGGGCTTGAGCCTTATAAAGAGGCGAAAGGCGAGGAGTATATGAACCCTAAGCAATTGAAACATTTCAAACTTATCTTAGAAGCATGGCTTGCGCAATTACAAGGCGAAATGGGCAAAACAGTCTCGCACATGCAAGATGAGGCTGCAAATTTTCCAGATCCAGCTGACCGAGCAACTCAAGAAGAGGAGTTCAGTCTAGAGTTAAGAGCACGCGATAGAGAACGTAAACTGATCAAAAAAATTGAAAAGACATTAAAGAAAATTGAAACTGATGATTTTGGTTTTTGTGAATCTTGTGGCGTTGAGATTGGTATTCGTCGCCTTGAAGCTAGACCTACGGCGGATCTATGTATCGATTGTAAAACGTTAGCGGAACTTCGCGAAAAACAAATGGGAATGTAATTTTAATTACTTTCCTCAAACATTACACTACCAGATAAGCCCATGTGCTATATTGGTCGTTTTGCTCCCTCACCATCCGGACCATTACATTTTGGTTCGTTGGTGACGGCTCTCGGTAGCTATTTACAAGCTAAAGCTTATCAAGGTAAATGGTTAGTCCGTATTGAAGATATCGATCCACCACGCGAAGTCAAAGGTGCATCCTCACTCATTTTAAAAACATTAGAAATATTCAATCTGTTTTGGGATGATGATGTTCTATACCAATCAACATGTAGTGAACGTTATCAATCGGTATTGCAATCATTACTATCCAAACAGCAAGCCTACTATTGCGACTGTTCGAGACAACGAATCCATCATCTTACCAATCATATTTATGATGGCTTTTGCCGTCAGCGAAATTTAACCCCGAACCACCAGCAGCATTTAGCCATTCGGTTAAAGCAAACCCATCCAATCTTTGAATTTGAAGATAACATTCTTGGATTACAAACAGTTGAACCAGCAAGTGCGCAAGAAGATTTTATTATTCACCGAAAAGATGGACTATTTGCTTATAATTTGGTCGTCGTTCTGGATGATCATCAGCAAGGCATTACCGAAATTGTTCGTGGCGCTGATTTGCTACCGGTTACCGCAAAACAGATATCACTTTATCAACAGTTAGGCTTTACCGTTCCAACCTATTGCCATTTACCACTGGTCTTAGATCATAATGGTAATAAGCTGTCGAAACAAAATCATGCTAAACCAATCGAATTGGATAATCCAACCTCGCTAACCATTCAAGCTCTGCAATTTTTAGGACAACAGATACCACAAGATTGGCAAGATGCAACCCAACAACAATTGTTAGATTGGGCAATAGCACATTGGCAGCTTTCAACTATCCCGAAACAAAATGCAGTATTAACCACCAATGTAAGATAAGTTAGGCATCATACCCACTAGATTATCGTGTAATCGATGTTTTTCTGGTTTGACTACCAATGAAGCAAGAATGCGTGATTTAAGTTGTGCTTTTTGGTCTGCACTGACCAGTAAATCACGTAAATCAATCGCCGAATCACCAAACAGACAATAGTGTAACTGCCCAATTGATGACACTCGCAATCGATTGCAACTTTTACAAAAATCTTTTGAATATGGCATGATAAGACCAATTTTACCTTGATAATCATCATGCGCATAAACTTTTGCCGGCCCTGATAGAGCTTGCTTCGGTTGTAACTGCCAACCTTGCTCAATTAATTGACGTTCAATTGATTGACCAGCTAAGTGATAACGATGAAATAAATTACGGCTTTCATTGGTTTCCATAAGCTCGATAAAACGCAACTCAACTGGTCTGTATTTAATCCAAGATAAATAATCAGATAAATGGCTATTGAGATCTTTCATTAAAACAGTATTAATCTTCACTTTCGGTATGCCAATTTCTAACGTTTTTTCAACGCCAGCAATCAGCTCTTTCAGCTTATCTTGACCTGTGATCAGTTTGAATATATGAGGGGAAAAACTATCTATACTAATATTGATTGAATTTAGACCGGCTTGATGCCAATAGTTGATATTTTTTAATAACCGTGTGCCATTGGTCGTGATTGCAAGCTCACGAATACTGGGATAAGCCGAAATAACCGACAAAATTTCGGTAAAATCTCGGCGCAATGTCGGCTCACCACCAGTAACTCGAATTTTATGAACACCAAGCTCAGTAAATGTTGACACAATATTATCAATTTCATTAAGCGATAAAAAATGGTGAGGCTTATTAGGATGATAACCATTGGGTAAACAATACTGACATTTAAAATTACATAGTTCGGTAATCGACAAGCGCAGATATTGAAATCGACGCTGATAATTATCCACTAATTGCATATAAAAAAAACACCTTATCCAAATCGGGAAGCATAGCCATTTCTGCGCTATACCGCGGCTAATTCACCATATGAAACAGGCCAAGGCAACACTTAGGTGAAAAAGCTTCAGAGTTTGGTTTAGTCTAACATAGACAATATTTTTTGACTATAATCAATTAATCAATTCAAACATCCTGAATAAAATTCAAAGGTTAAGTTGATTCATCATTTTTATCAGTCTGAATAACAATTACCTCTTTCGGTATATCATATTTTTTTGGATATAATGCAAGCCAATATGCACCTTGTGACTGTTCTTTCAAAAACTGTTTTAACAGAATATCTTCAATTAAGTCATTATCTGAATGCTCATTCTGAATTTATTGTCGTGCTTTGAGTCATAATATTTCCTTAATTTTTTATTTTTGTCATCTATCCGTAAATTACTTCATTGAAATTAAAAAGTTATCAGGTTTTATTTTTATTGGTTATTGATCTTTCATCAATCACCTTAAGCCAATCTGGTAATATTGGCGTTCTACAATAGTAGTTAACCTTTCCTTTAAATATTTTTAATCGTTGAAAATCAGGTGTTTGTGGATCGTTAAATATTTCCGAATCTTGACGATAGTGTAATTTTTTGAATCTCTTTGTTTCCTTTTCAGCACTATATCGCCAAGGCTCAAGATATCCTAAACATGAAAAAATCTTATTAGAAAAAAAAGAGTATCCCCCTCCTCCCCAAAAAAAGAAAAGAATTATTGCAATACTCCATCCCCAAAAACTATTTTTAATCACACTAAAATAATAAGCAAATGAAGCGTCATCACATAATCCGACAATTAATAACAGTAAAAATATAGGAACAATAAATATTGAAACCATAATAAAACTGAGTTCTAACAGTTCCAAAGTTGAAGCTCCAAGAGGATGAGGGAAGATAATTGCATGCTGTTGAGGTATTCGGACAGCATAAGCCTGGTAGGTATCATCTTGCGTTGGTTTAACTATTATTTCGACATAATCACCATCATTAAAAGCAATCTTTGTCAGCCGACCATCAACTTGCTTATTGCCAACAAAACAAAAAAAATATTTCCCATTTAATTGTGGGCACCATCCAAATAAATAACAGAAAAAAGCAATTATTGAACAAATTAACGGAAAAGCAACTATATCTTTTTCTCCTTTCCTTAAATGGCTAACGGTTCCTTTTAATAAATAAAACTCATTTTTCATTTGAAAATATTCCTTTATTTTTTCGCTATCATGATAATCAATATCAAAAAATAATTCTACTCTACTTTATAGCTCTCAATTTAGGATAATTACGATAAAATTGAAAAAAGTTCATTTTATAAACTTTACTTATTCAATCTGTTTGAGTATATAATAACTCCTTTGTCGATAAAACCGTCAAATGGAGGTTGTGATGATTACCACCCATATAAGCCCATTAGGATCTATGGATTTACTTGCTCAAGCTGAAGTGGATATTCTGAAAAGATCAGCAAATAGTGAATTATATCAATTATTTCGAAATTGCTCATTAGCAACACTTAATGCGGGCAGTAAAACCGATAATACGAAAGAGTTATTAGATAGGTTTCAATCGTTCGAAATTAATGTGATTAGTAAAGAACGAGGCGTTAAGCTAGAACTTATCGATGCGCCGGAAAGTGCTTTTGTGGATAAACGCATTATCCGTTCAATTCAAGCTAACCTTTTTGCGGTGTTGCGCGATATTCTTTTTTTAAATAGTCAAATCAGTGCTGTTAAGCAATTAGTGTCGAATGTCAACCTTGATAAAGATCATTCCTATTATATTACTAATTTGGTTTTTTCGATTTTACGTAATGCTAATGCGCTACATGTCGGCGAAGAGCCTAATCTTGTGGTTTGCTGGGGTGGTCACTCAATTAATGAAAACGAATATTATTATGCCCGTCAAGTCGGTATGCAGTTAGGGCTACGTGAGCTTAATATCTGCACTGGCTGTGGCCCCGGCATTATGGAAGCTCCCATGAAAGGCGCCGCTGTTGGTCATGCTCAGCAACGCTATAAAGATAGCCGTTTTATTGGGATGACTGAACCTTCAATTATTGCCGCTGAACCACCTAATGCCTTGGTCAATGAGCTTATCATCATGCCAGATATTGAAAAACGGCTTGAAGCTTTTGTCCGTATGGCACACGGTATTATTATCTTCCCTGGTGGTCCGGGTACTGCTGAGGAACTGCTCTATATTTTAGGCATTATGTTAAACCCAGCAAATAAAGATCAAACATTGCCACTTATCTTAACTGGCCCTAAAGAATGCGAAGGCTATTTTGCTGCCATCGATGACTTTATTCGTCAAACCTTAGGCGAAGAAGCCACCAAGCTTTATCAAATTATTATTGATTCCCCAGAACAAGTTGCGCGTATTATGAAAAAAGGGGTTAAACATGTAAAATCCTCACGCTTAAAAACAGGTGATGCTTACGGTTTTAACTGGCTCCTTAAAATTGATGGTTCGTTACAACAACCTTTTGAACCCATTCATGAGAATATGGCTTCATTGAATTTACACAAAGATCAGCCAGTGGAATTATTAGCCGCTGATTTACGTCGTGCATTTTCGGGAATTGTTGCCGGTAATGTGAAGGAGTTTGGTATGAAACAAATTGCTGAACGAGGCCCTTATAAGTTACAAGGCGATAAGGAAATAATGAAACAGTTGGATGATTTATTACGTAGCTTTGTTAAACAAGATCGGATGAAATTACCGGGTGGAACGGCTTATCAACCTTGTTATGAGATCTGTTATTAACACATCATCTAAAATAGCTTGTTTAACTGTTATTTTGCCGGTATTTTTTATCGGCAAAATAACAGACGCATCAACCAATTAGCTATAAATCATTCAAAATATCTAAAGCTTCAGAAACTTTTTTGACACCAAAAACTTGCATATTTTCAGGTCTCTTTTTCGGCATATTGGCAATCGGTACTATCGCTTTTTTAAAGCCATGTTTTGCCGCTTCAGAAATCCGCTCTTGACCACTTGGCACAGGGCGAATCTCGCCACCTAAGCCAATCTCGCCAAAAATAACCACATCTTGTGGCAGTGGACGATTTCGAAAACTTGATACTAAGGCGGCAATCAATGCTAAATCGGCACTGGTTTCAGTAACTTTTACACCTCCGACGACATTAACGAAAATGTCTTGGTCAGCCATTTGTAATCCACCATGCCGATGCAAGACAGCCAGTAAAAGGGCTAATCGATTCTGATCAAGCCCAACTGTTACGCGTCTTGGATTCCCATACATTGAATGGTCTACCAGCGCTTGAATCTCAACCAATAATGGACGTGTCCCTTCCCATAACACCATCACCGAGCTACCGGGTAGCATTTCATCCCCACGACTTAAAAAAATCGCTGATGGATTACTGACTTCTTTCAATCCTTGCTCGGTCATGGCAAAAACACCTAATTCATTCACTGCACCAAACCGGTTTTTATGGCTACGCAACGTCCTAAATCTGGAATCCGCATCACCATCTAATAAAATTGAACAATCGATGCAGTGTTCAAGGACTTTAGGACCGGCAAGTGACCCATCTTTAGTAACATGTCCAACCATAATAATGGCTATGCCTTTGGTCTTAGCAAAACGAGTTAAATAAGCAGCGGTTTCCCGCACTTGAGCGACACTCCCCGGCGATGATTGAATATCAGCAAGATGCATAACTTGGATGGAATCAATAACCATGAGTTTAGGTTGTGATTGTTCAGCCAGCAAACAGATCTGCTCAATACTGGTTTCTGACAGCATATTAATATTATCGGTTGGTAGTCCTAAGCGATGAGCACGCATAGCCACTTGCTGTAAGGACTCTTCGCCCGTCACATAAAGGGTGTTCATTTGCGTTGAAAGCTTACTCATGGTTTGTAATAACAGGGTACTTTTACCGGCACCCGGATTACCCCCAATGAGAATAGCACTACCAGGGACAACACCACCCCCTAACACTCGGTCAAATTCGGAAAAGCCGGTAGAGAATCTAGGCAACGCTTCTAAACTGATTTCAGACAGTTTTTGAATTTTTGCCTGTCCAACGCCACTACCTGCATAACCGGTTAACCGATCATTGCGTGATGATGCACTTGCCAGCCTAACTTCGGTAATGGTATTCCAAGCATGACATGCACTACATTGACCTTGCCAACGAGGATAATCTGCACCACAATCATTACAAACAAAAGCACGTTTAACGGTTTTTGCCAACTTAATCTCCTAACCTTCACTTAATAAACTGGTCGATAAGATACACCATAATCCAGTTAAATCTGCATAATTAATGCTAATTCGTGCCTTTTCAACCACTTTAGGTTTACCATGATAAGCCACACCAAGACCTGCAATTCGAATCATCATTAAATCATTCGCACCATCGCCAATAGCAACCGTTTGTTCAATGGGTATATCTAACGATGCAGCTAAATTCTGTAATGTTCGAGCTTTAAATTTGGCATCGACTATTTGACCCGTTACTTTACCGGTTAATTTATCATTTTTGATTTCTAACTCATTTGCATAAGCATCGACCAATTTTAATTTTTGTTTTAAATGGTCGGCAAAATAGGTAAATCCCCCTGATGCGATAGCGACATACCAATTTCTTTTTTGTAATTCTTTAACTAGATAAGTCAGTCCCGAAGTCAAAGGTAAATCATTTTTCACTTGCTGTAAGAGTTCTTGAGGAGCTCCTTTCAAGGTTGCAACTCGCTTACGTAAGCTGGTCGCAAAGTCTAACTCGCCCCGCATAGCTTGCTCGGTGACAGCCGCTACCTGATGTCCAACACCATATAATTTGGCAAGTTCATCGATGCATTCAATTTTAATCGCCGTGGAATCCATATCCATAACAAGCAAACCTGGTGAGTGTAAGGTTGGTAAATTATCAATAGGTGATACATCAATGCCTAATGCTAGGGAAATAGATTTTGCCTTTTTAGGCATAACACCAGCAATACGGACAATTTGGTAAGTTTTAATTTTCCAAGAAGAAACTATCACCATTGGCATCGCCAACTGATTTTGGAATTTTGACAGTATCGTTTTATTTAATTTTTTACCATAGATGATCCAACCTGTTTTACCTGCATTATAGTCAAGCGGAACCACTTCACAACCATTCAAAGATAATGGTAAACCTTGCCAGTTTTGAATATTTTCGGGGAGATCACTATAGGTGAGAGTATAAGCCATTACAAATATCTTTATAACACAAAATAAACCGAGAATTTACCACATCTACTAAAAATTGTCCAAGCGACCAATAATTAACCTATAATTTAGTTTATACTAGTATTATTTTTATACTAGTATATAGTTTATACAATTGAGTAACGTGCATTTTTTACATAAAAGGAAAGGAAATTACTATGACATTAATGATTTTAGGCCATCCCAATATGGCGCAATCCATTGCTAACAAAACAATTATTGAGACATTACAGCAAACTGTTACCGATCTTGAAATCCGAAATATACATCAACTTTACCCTAATTATCAAATCGATGTAGAACAAGAACAAGCCGCGTTATTAAGACATGATCTTATTATTCTTCAATATCCTATGTATTGGTTTAATATGCCAGCTATATTAAAGTTATGGTTTGATGAAGTATTGACTTACCAATTTGCTTATGGCTCACAAGGTGATAAATTAAAAGGTAAAAAGTTATTGCAGAGTTTAACAATAGGGCAAAAAAGTTACCAAGAATACGGTGAAAATTTAATTGACCACTTTCTTGAATCAGTAAAATTTTCGTCTCTGTATATACAAATGGAATATCTTCCACCAGCATTATTATATGGTGTATCGCCATTTGATGATAAAACAGAAATAAGAACCAAAGCCTTAAAACATGGACAGGAATTAGCTGAATTGATAAAAAGTTACTGCTAATGACAAAATGTGATGATATAGCGTGAGGCAGACATCATCACATTAAACGTTCTGTTAGCTATGTTTGGTTAAAACCGCATAAAAAAACCCATCACCGCCGTTGTCGGTAGGTAAAAACTGTTTAACCTCGCCTTGCAATTTTGCATCACTATTTTCATGTAAAAAACGCTCAATTTGCAATCTATTCTCTTCTGGAAGAATTGAACAAGTCGCATAGACTAAAGTACCACCTGTTTTTAAATAAGGCCAAATATTCGTTAAGATCGCATGTTGTAACTCAGTGAGTTGGGCTATATCACTATCACGACGTAACCATTTTATATCTGGATGACGCCGAATAACGCCCGTAGCTGAACATGGGGCATCAAGTAAAATCCGGTCAAATTGACGCCCTGCGCACCATTTTTCTGGCGTTAATCCATCACCAACTTTCACTTCAGCACATTGTTTTAAACGCGTTAAATTGTCATTAATCCGTTTAGCACGACTCGCATCAACATCAACCGCTAATACTTGAGCATTTGGGGCGACTTCTAAAATATGTGTAGTTTTACCACCAGGTGCTGCACACATATCTAAAATTTGCTCGCCATTTTGCGGGGCAAGTAGATAAGCCGCATATTGTGCAGACAAGTCTTGTACGGTCACCGCACCTTCAGAAAAATAGGGCAATTTGTTTACATTAACAGGTTGTAATAACCTAATGGCAGAAGGTATATCGGTAAAAACTTGCGATTCAATGCCTGCTTCGGTAAGCAGTTGTTGGTACTCACTCACTGAATAGTGATTAAGATTCACTCGCAACCACATCGGAGGTTTTTGATTATTCGCCGATACAATTGCTTGCCACTGCTGTGGATAGGCTTGCTTAAGACGAATTAGTAACCACGTCGGATGGAGAGTTCGGGCGGTGTCTTGTTTACTTTCTTGCGTGAATTGGTTTGTCAAAACAGCTTGTTGACGTAAAAATTCCCGCAACACACCATTAATTAATCCTTTGAGAGCGATTTTTTTTAATTCCTTAACCGCGTTAACTGTTTCTCCTACTGCTGCATGCTCCGGAATACGGGTATAGAGAACTTGGTAAACACCCACTAACAATAAATAGTGTAAAACTCTATTTTTACCAGTAAGCACTTTGTTCATCAAGCTATGAATATAGAAATTCAGTTCAGGTAATACCCGCATTACCCCGAAACAGATTTCTTGAACTAACGCTTTATCTTTATCGGCAATTTTAGGATTTAAAGTCATCAATGCAGAGCTGAGCGATTGCCCTTCTTCCAACACATTAAAAATAGCCTGAGCACAAACCGCACGGATATTTTGATATAACTTGTTATTCATAAGCAATGACAGCCTTTATTGATGTTATTACAGAATTAACGATCCAACCCAACCCGCAATAAATAAAGGGATATTAAAATGGGTGAATGTTGGAATAACACTATCACGAATATGATCATGCTGACCATCACTATTAAGCCCAGCCGACGTTGCTAAAATAGTATCAGAAGGCGGAGAACCAGCATCACCAATCGCTCCAGAAGCACCAATTAAACAGACTGTTGCAATAGGTGAAAAGCCAAGTTGAATACAAAGTGGGACATAGATTGCCGCAATAATAGGCACCGTCGAGAATGACGAACCGATACCTAACGTGATCACCAATCCGACTAACATCATCATAAATGAAGCAATAACTTTATTACCCGCAAATAAAGCAGCACTGTTAATCACTAACGGTTCAATATCATTTGTTTGTTTTAGCACTTCGGCAAAGCCTTGGGCAGAAATCATAACAAAACCAATCATGGCCATCATTTTAATACCATCAGTAAAAACGCCGTCTGCTTCACCCCATTTAATGGTTCCCGAAACAATAAAGCAAATAAAACCAATTAGCGCCCCTAAAATCATTGAACCTGTATAAAGTTGGATAGCAAAAGAGAGAACAATCGCCAATAAAGACACAATAAGTGAACGCTTATTTACACTATTTACCGTTTCTAAATTCGTCTCTTCACGAATAATTTTATATTCTCTTGGTTTACGGTAACTGACAAAAATTGCCCAAAGTAGCCCAACAAACATCCCTAGCGCTGGTATCGCCATAGCATGCATTACATTCACATGACTAACATCCATACCAGATGCAGTGATATTTTTTAATAAAATTTGATTTAAAAAGATATTACCAAAACCAACCGGTAAGAACATATAAGGTGTAATGAGTCCAAATGTCATTATACAGGCAATCATTCGTCTATCTAACTGTAATCGAGACATCACATATAATAGTGGTGGAATTAACAGTGGAATAAAAGCAATATGGATAGGTATGATATTTTGTGAAGAAATACTGACCAACGCAATAATAATAATTAATAACCATTTTATGCGTTTTTTAGCACTGCTCGTTGTCAGCTGTTTAACCGCTTTATCAGCTAATAATTCAGGCAATCCCGATTTTGAAATTGCAACCGCAAAAGCACCAAGCATAGCATAAGAAAGAGCGATATTTGCACCATTGCTAATACCTGTATTGAATGCATCAATTGTTTGTTTTAACGTTAAATGGCTAAATAAACCACCAACAAAGGCACCAATAATTAAGCTAATTACCACATGAACACGGCAAAGAGATAAAATTAACATACAAATTACCGCAATAACCACAGCGTTTATTGACGATAAAAGCTCAAAAACTGTATTCATAGATATATTCTCTTAAATAAACAAAGTTAATTATTTTAGTGGATGACTATAGAAAGTGCAATTGATAGTAAATGCTGACTTTTAACCATGATTATTCTAAAAATAGTTGACGTCTAAATGGATTTTAAGTGACAGATTAAAATAAAAAGCAAAATCAACACATTGCTCAATAAACTCCCCATATTTTTTATAACTGTCTGATTAATTTTTTATTGATAAAGATCTCATTTTGATAAAAATCCTTTTTTTATCCTTGCTAATTACAGAATAAATGGCTATTTTAAATAATAGATATTTTTAATAGAAATCATTATATTTATAGAAATATAATAATGAATCATAATGTGGCTTATTTAAAAATTACACTAATTTTATGCTTTAGATGAATTAAATTTTTAATTAAGGAGAAAGATATGTCTAACCGTCCAATTGGATTGGCAGCGTTAACTGTCTTAGATGTTTCACCTGCTAACCAAGTCCTCGTTGCAGCAGAAGCGGGTTATACTCATGTCGGTTTGAGGCTTATACCGGCTACGCCAACTGAACCGGTATATGCGACCGTCGGCGATACGCCATTGGTTCGAGAAATTGAACGCCGTTTAAAAGAGACAGGAATTAAGGTATTAGATATAGAAATCTTCCGTTTAAAACCCGATACCCGTGTCATTAACTTTTTACCCGTACTGGAAACGGGCGCAAGATTAGGTGCCAGTCAGGTACTTTTGGCGGGTAACGATCCCGATCAAAATCGACTAGCCGATAATTTTGCCCAGCTTTGTGACATTGCCGCTCCCCTTGGCATTGCTATCAATATCGAACCGATGCCATGGACGAACATCCCTGGCGTCAATGCCGGTGTTGAACTGCTAAAAAAAGCGAATCAAAACAATCAAGGTATGATAATTGATCCCCTGCATTTTGATCGAGGTCCAAATACCCTTGACGATTTGAAAAAAGTACCTAAAGATTGTTGGCGTTATATGCAACTGTGTGATGGTACCAAAGAAAAACCTCAAGACACAGAAGGACTACTTTATCAAGCCCGTAATTATCGTTTATCGCCGGGGCGTGGTGGTATTGACCTTGTATCTTTGTTGAAAGCTTTACCTGAAATGCCGATTTCAATTGAATGTTGTAATGACGAATTAGCTTTATCTAAATCCCCAATTGAACGCGCTAAAATGTATATTGAAGATACACGTGCATTATTAAAACGTGTTGCTGAACAATCTTAATTGTTAACGCTTTATTGAAAAAAAAGCGTGTAGTGGAGAATTTTTAATGAGAAATAATATTGACGGCCATTATTTATTGATTGGTTTAATGGCTTATCCAATACGTCACAGTTTATCACCGCAAATGCAAAACACTATTTATTCAAAACTAAATATCCCTTATGTTTATTTGGCTTTTGAAGTTGATCAAGAAAAATTACCCGATGCAATAAAAGGTCTTCGTGCCTTAGGTTTGCGAGGTAGTGCGGTATCGATGCCCAATAAACAATTGGTTTGCCAATATCTTGATAAGTTAACACCTGCGGTTGAAATGAGTGGGGCTTGCAATACAATTTCGAATGATAACGGCATATTAACCGGTTATAACACCGACGGCATTGGCTATATGCGCATGTTGAAAGAAGCAGGCATTGATGTCATAGGTAAAAAAATGACGATTCTTGGTGCAGGCGGTGCAGCAACAGCCATTGTAGTACAAGCTGCGCTTGATGGTGTGAAAGAGATCGCCATCTTCAATCAGAAAGATGACTGCTATGCAAAAATTGAAGCAATTGCAAAAAAATTAAATGAAAACACATCTTGTAAAGTCAGTGTGACCGACCTTGCTGATAAAGAGCAACTCCGTCAAGCCATTGCCACCAGTGAAGTACTTTGTAACGCTACAGG
The DNA here is from genome assembly GCF_050589305.1 of Gilliamella sp. G0441. Classification (NCBI taxonomy): domain Bacteria; kingdom Pseudomonadati; phylum Pseudomonadota; class Gammaproteobacteria; order Orbales; family Orbaceae; genus Gilliamella; species Gilliamella sp. G0441. Next base: position 92,612 of record NZ_JBNRJF010000009.1, read on the forward strand.
TGTTGGAATGAAACCATTAGAAAGGCAAAGTTTAATTACCGATCCAACGATGTTAAGACCGGATCTTGTCGTAACAGACTGTATTTATAGCCCACGTAAGACCAAATTGCTTGAAATCGCAGAACAGCAAGGTTGTAAAACCTTAAATGGGATTGGCATGATGCTTTGGCAAGGTGCAGCGCAAATCAAAATTTGGACGGGTGAAGATGCACCTATTGAGTATGTAAAAGAAAAAATGGGATTTAATGATTAGTCGATAGGTAATCTTTTTACCTAATAATCCAATTAAAAATAAGTTAGCAGATTATTTTATGTTATTGTCTGATTTGCATCACACAATATAAGATTAAACATTATAAACATAATCTTTTACCAACAGGATATAAAATGAAAACAGTTACAACCAAAAATCTAGTTATAGGATCGGGTGCGCCGAAAATTATTGTCCCAATTGTGGGTAAAACTGAAACCGAACTGCTTGATGAAGTGACATTTTTACAATCGATAGATTTTGACGTTTTGGAGTGGCGAGTGGATCACTTCACCCAAGTTGATAATATTGATGCTGTGAAAACTGTTGCTAAAAAAATTGCAACCTTATTACCGAGCAAACCTATTTTATTTACCTTTCGTACCGCTAATGAAGGTGGAGTAAAACCGTGGCCACTAACCGATTATCTCGAATTAAATAAAGAAATAGCTAAGAGTGGACTGGTCGACCTGATCGATGTTGAAGTCTTTATCGGCGATCAATACGTAAAAGAAATTATTAATGTAGCGCATCAACATAATGTATTGGTTGTCACATCCAACCATGACTTTGAAAAAACACCTGCGAAAAACGATATCATTTCTCGATTACGTAAAATGCAAGATTTGGGTGCTGATATTCCCAAAATTGCGGTTATGCCACAGACCACAGATGACGTCCTTACCTTATTAGCGGCAACCACAGAAATGAATGAAAAATATGCAACCAGACCCATCATTACCATGTCAATGGCAGGGCTGGGGGCAATTAGCCGAGTGGCAGGAACAACATTTGGTTCAGCAATGACATTTGGAGCAGCTAAAAATGCCTCAGCACCGGGGCAATTAGATGTCAAACAGTTACGTTATATTTTAGATGTGTTGTATCAAAGTAAACAGTAGGTTAAATAATTTGGTACTTACTTTGACATTAAGATTTAATCAAACATAAAGATATGCGAAGAAAGTATAAATAAAAGTTATCAAGTTGAATAATAGGAGTTTTTATGAGCCAAAGTTGGTTAGGATTAGAAAATGATGTTTGTGTCATCACAGGTGCAATTGGTGGCATGGGCTCCGAAATTTGCCGTGAATTTGCCAAACAAAAAGCGAATCTCGTACTTATCGATTTAGATGAAACAAAATGTCAACAACTCGCTAAATCGTTAAGTAATGAATATGGTATAAAAGCAATCGGTCTTGCCTGTAATACCACTAACGAAGCACAAGTAGATGCAGCGGTCGCAAAAGTAAAACAAGAATTTGGACGTTGTGATGTACTGGTTAATACTGCAGCAATTTTACGTTTTTGTCCGATTGAAGACCTTCCTCTTGATGAATGGAATACTACCGTTAATATTAACCTAACAGGATATTTCCTTATGTCTCAACGTTTTGGGCGTTTAATGATTGAGCAAAAATCAGGTCGTATGGTGCATATCTCAACGGTGGCGTCGCACACGCCTGAAACTTACAGTGGTGCTTACAGTTCAACCAAAGCTGGTGTTTCGATGATGTCTAAACAATTTGCTGCTGAATGGGGACAATTTGGTATTCGCAGTAATGCAGTCTGTCCATGTTTTGTCAAAACACCTTTATCAAAAAAATTCTATGAAGATAAAGAAGTTGAACAAGGTCGTACCCGTATGATTGCCAGCCGTCGTATTGGTGAAACCATTGATATTGCTAATGCTGTTTTATATTTGGCAAGTAAACGTTCTGATTATTCAAATGGTACTGAGCTTGTGGTTGATGGTGGTTACGAAGTGATGCTTGGAGATTTAGTTCCTCGTCCGGGTGGTCGTCGCCAATTTGCAGAACAACAACATGCAGCTTCGAAAGCATCAAACAAATAAAAAATATCAGTCAATTAGGCTTATAGCTCACGACCGTGATCATGGTGGTTAATTGGCTTTTTAGGATTTGAAAACCACAATCAAAATAGAGAATAACCATAAGGAATATCGATGTGTGAGCTAAATATTATTGCAATACATGAGGTAAAACCAGAGTGGGTAAAGGAATATCAACAAGCTGCCCTAAAAGTGCGGAATGAAAGCAGAAAAGAAGCTGGTTGCATTCGTTATGAACTCAGTCTGGATACCAATAACCAACATATTTTTATTTTCTCAGAAATATGGGCAAACCAAGCTGCCATTGAGTTTCATAATACGACTGCTCATTTTATGGAATTTAAACAATTCTTAGAGAATAAATTAGTCGATAGAAAATGGTATAAAACGAAAAAATTCTAATTAAATAGATAACGAATTCTCATAATGGCTCGCGCTTAACATAACGCGAGCCATTCTAGTTTTCATCTATTTATAGGTAAAATGAATAAATTAAACTTGATCTATAAAATATCAGCATAAGTTAGCAATGGATTTATTATTAACTTTAACACGTTTTGAAGACTATTTTGCAATGTTTGATAGAGAAATTATTTAAATAAAAAGGAGACAAATATGCCCAATTTTTCAGCTATATTTGAACCGTTTGTAATTAATAAAACAACTATACGCAACAGAATTGTCATGCCACCGATAGGGACTAACTTTGCCACATTACATGGCGAAATGGTGGATGACCATATTCAATACTATGAACAACGAGCAAAAGGCGGAACTGGGCTTATTATCCTTGAAAACGTATGCGTAGATTTTCCTTATGGTACTAACGGTACCACACAACTGAGAATCGACAACGATCAATACATTCCCGGATTGTATAAATTTACTGAACGTATGCACAAGCATGGGGCATCGGTCGCAGTACAAATTAATCATGCAGGCGCATCCGCTTACCCCGGTCGCTTAAATGGCTTGCAACCTATTTCTTCATCCAATATACCGTCTAAAACAGGTGGCAATATTCCCAGACCAGCAACGATTGAAGAGCTTCATGATATTGTTAAACAATATGGACTAGCAGCTCACAGAGCCCAAAGAGCCGGTTTTGATGCTGTTGAAATTCATGCCGGACACTCATATTTGCTGAGTCAATTTTTATCACCACTGTATAACAACCGTACAGATGAATTTGGAGGCAGTATCGAAAACCGAGCACGATTAATTCGTTTGGTTATTGATGAAATGCGTAGCAAAGTCGGCCCTTTCTTTCCAATCCTTTTACGGATTAGTGCGGTCGATTTTGTAGATGGAGGAAATACTTTAGACGATACCTTAGCTATTTTAGAACACCTGAGTGAGGGTGTGGATGTTTTTGATGTATCTGCCGCACAAAATGATACTATCCAATTTCAGATTGATCAGATGAATCTCCCAGACGGTTGGCGTTCTTACATGGCAAAAGCTGTGCGAGATAAATTTAATAAACCGACCATTGCGTCTGGTAACTTTCGAGACCCATCAATCATCGCCAAAACAATTGAAGAAGGGATTGCTGATTTTGTCGTTTTAGGACGAGGGCTAATTGCCGAACCTTATTGGGTTGAAAAAGTACAAAATAACGAAATCGACACATTAAGAAAATGTATTTCATGTAATATTGGTTGTGCAGATCATCGCATTGCGAGATCTAAACCAATTCGCTGTACAGTTAATCCGGATATTATCAGTTATGAAGACTATAAACGCTATCAGATCTCAACCCCGCTTAATGTTGTTGTAGTGGGAGGCGGAACGGCTGGACTTGAAGCCGCATGCACAGCAGCAGAAGTCGGATGTAATGTTACATTATATGAAGAAAAGCCTTTTTTGGGTGGTCTGTCAATGATGATTTCTCGATTTCCATATAAACAACGTATTGCCGATTTGCCTAAATTTCTTATCAACCGTGCCAAAAGTTTAAAAAATCTCACAATCAATCTTAATACACGAGCAACGCCTGAAATAATCGAAAAATTACAACCCGATTTAGTGATTAGTGCAACCGGTTCAAAACCTTTATTACCCCCTATTAAAGGATTACACGATCAGCTTAGTGCACCAAACAGACAAGTATTTTCGATTTTTGACATCATGGAAGACTTCAATCAATTTACCGATATTGCTAATAAAAAAGTGGTTGTCATCGGTGGGGGAGCTGTCGGGCTGGATGTCGTTGAATATTTTTCTGAAAACAACGCCAAGGCGGTTTCCATTGTTGAAATGAAGCCTGCTATGGCTGAAGATTTGGATTATATTGGTCGCATTTCTATGATGACCATGCTCAAACATAATCAGGTTGATGTTCATCTTTCTACAACTTTACTGGAAGTCGCTGAAAATCACTTTTTAGTTAAAGATAAAGATGGTCACCAATTTAAATTAGAATTCGATTATGGTTTTGTCTGTTTAGGAATGCTAAGTGAAAACACCTTTAGCCAAGCTTTTTCTGAACATGCAACTAAAAATAACTATGTTTATCATAAAATTGGCGATTGTAAACAAGCTCGTAAACTTATCGATGGCATGCGTGAAGGACGAGATGTTATTACCCTGATCCAACGATTGGAGAGGATAAAAAACAAAGAGATTCGTGGAGTTGATATCAATAAACCTTTATAATGCTTTCAACTATCGTTATAAATAGAGTTATTTAACTCAAACTATATCGACGAAAGATTGTGCAAATTAGCTAACGTTTAAATGATAACAAGTATATACTTAGTGTTTTCTCTCTTATTTAAACAATAAGAGAGATTCACTATTATGATTTAAATACTAATTTCTGTATTAGCTTGATTAAGTATATTTCATTATTTAAGCCTATAATTAGCGAAATACGATGAGGTTTATTTTTATGTTTTCGTGGTGGACTAAAGTTTCTTTTTCACTAATCCAAATCCCAATTAAATTATTTGTTAAAAGTAAACCTATACCAGCAGATCCGGTTTCTGAATTAGGTCTTGATACTAATAAACCCATATTATATGTTTTGCCCTATAATTCTAAGATTGATCTTATGGTTGTTCGTTCTTTATGTTCCAAGTTCGGCTTACCTGATCCGCTAGAAGGCATCGATATTAATGGTAATATGGTTCCTTCATATATTTTTATTGATAAAGGCCCGGGTATTTTTGCCTCTAATCAACAAAAAACAAAAGCAATTGACATTTTAAGAGAATATATTTCTGCTCATCAAGAAAATCCCGAGTTGGATATTCAAATGTTACCGGTTTCGGTGATGTTCGGACGCAGTCCAGATAAAGAAGGCAAAAAAAGCCCTTCTCTACAAGTGCTGGGAGCAACTTATAAATTATATAAAATCATTGTTTCAGGTCGAGATTGCTATACCCGTTTTTCAAGAACCGTGTCATTAAAAGATATTGAAATCAATAATCAACAAAATATTTCGGTCTTAGCCCATAAGCTTGCTCGTGTTGCACGTATTCATTTTACCAAACAAAGAATGGCATCAGTGGGTCCTAAACTGCCTGTACGGCAACAAATGCTGAATAAATTATTAACTAATCCTAGCCTTTCTGATGCAATTCAAGAAGAAGCCAAAAGCAAAAATATTAGTCTTGATAAAGCGAAAAAAAATGCACTGGCAATGTTAAACGAAATTGCCGCTAATTTTTCTTATCGAATGCTAAGAATTACCGATATTGTTTTAACTTGGGCATGGAACAGACTTTACCAAGGTTTAAAAGTAACCAATGCCGATCCAGTTCGAGAACTGGCACAAAATGGACATGAAATTGTTTATGCACCGTGTCATCGCAGTCACATGGATTATCTTTTATTATCTTATGTTCTTTATCGACAAGGATTAGTACCACCTCATATTGCTGCTGGTATCAACTTGAACTTCTGGCCTGCTGGTCCGATTTTTAGACGACTAGGTGCCTTCTTTATTCGTCGTTCGTTTAGAGGAAATAAACTTTATACTTCCGTTTTTCGTGAATATTTAGCTGAGTTATTTATTCGAGGCTATGCTGTTGAATATTTTATCGAAGGTGGGCGTTCACGTACCGGTAGATTGCTCGATCCGAAAACAGGCATGCTCATGATGACCATTCAAACGTTATTGCGTGGCGATGCAAGACCTATCACCGTTGTACCGGTTTATATTGGTTATGAACACGTTTTAGAAGTGGCGACTTATGCCAATGAATTACGCGGAGCAAAAAAAGAAAAAGAGAGTTTATGGCGTACGCTAAAAGCCTTTTTAAAATTAAAAAAATTAGGTTTTGGCTATGTTAATTTTGGTCAACCTATCCCACTGAACCAATTTTTAAATCAACAAATACCAGAATGGCGTGATGCAATTGAACCAACTGGCACCGCTCGCCCAAATTGGTTGACACCCACTACCAATGTTCTGGCAAAACAGATCATGGAGCGTATCAATGCCTCAGCAGCTATTAACGCCATGAATTTATGTTGCTCTATCTTATTGGCAGCGGATCAACGGGCATTAACTAAAGTTAAACTCATAGAACATATTAATTATCTTCTTACATTATTAAAAAATATTCCTTATTCTGATTTGATAACGATTCCCGCTCAAAGCGCAGATGAACTATTTGAACATGCTAAACAGATGGGTAAATTTGTTATCACAACCGATGAGGCTGGCGAAATTGTCGGTTTAACCACTGAACAAGCGGTTTTAATGACTTATTATCGTAATAATATTCAACATTTGCTGATCATTCCTGCAATCGTTGCCAGAATTCTTGTGAAGAATAATCGCATCTCCTCAGAAGCGGTTTTAGAGCAGGTAAAATTGCTTTTCCCATTAATTAAATCTGAACTGTTTTTATATCATAATGAAGCGCAGTTAGTTGAATATGTAAATCAAATTATCGCCACCTATTGTGACTTAAATTTAATTAGTTGTACGTCAGATAAATTAGTGCTCAATTATGCAAAAATGTCTGGTTTACAGTTAATTGCTTCGTCATCAAAAGATACCTTACAACGTTACGCGATTGCTTTTTCGCTTTTGCAAAAAGACCCTTCAATTAGTCGAGCTAATTTAGAAAAAGAAGGTCGATTAATTGCGGAAAGATTATCGGTATTACATGGAATCAATGCGCCAGAATTTTTTGATAAAGGGGTCTTTTCAACACTGGTTGCATCACTACGAGAACAAGGTTATCTGGATGATCAAGATAGTGCCAGTTTTCAAAAAATTGAAAACATGAATAACATCCTAAAACCTCTCATTACTCATCGAGTCTTGCAAACAATTGAGGAAATTAATCCTTAATCACGAGTTGGTATCGATAGAGTTTGCCCTTTTATCAGTGGCAAGCTCTATCAATATTGTTGAATATAGCAAAATCCACAATACCAATCGATTCACTTGATAGCTTGTATATTGATAATAATTTTAAGTTTTGTTAAGATAAGCTTTACATAATTATTGCAAAGTGCTGCTAACAATTTTAGATAAAATTTAATAAAAATTATCGGATCTTTTCTTCTGTTTTTTTGATTAATGTCAAATTTTAATCATTGATATCTGTTTTTTCCTTTATTTCCAATTGATAAACGATTATTATGAATTATTATCCAATAGGGATATTAGTACCTATCAATATAATAAATTAAAATGTAATGTCAGCTTTTAAGGAGTTCATATGCTATTTAACCGTAGACAGTTCTTTAAGATCTGCGCTGGTGGCATGGCAGGAACAACAGTTGCCACGCTTGGACTTGCTCCCAATGTGGCGCTTGCACAAACTCGCCAATTCAAATTATTAAAATCGAAAGAAACCCGCAATAACTGTACCTACTGTTCGGTTGGCTGTGGAATGTTACTTTATAGTCGAGGTGATGGAGCTAAAAATGCCGAATCTTCCATTTTCCATGTAGAAGGCGATCCTGATCATCCGGTTAGTCGTGGCTCACTCTGCCCAAAAGGTGCTGGAGTGCTAGACTATATCAAAAGTGAACAACGTGTTAAATATCCCGAATATCGTGCTCCTGGCTCTGATCAATGGCAACGTATCAGTTGGGATGAAGCGATTGATCGTATTGCTCGATTGATGAAAGAAGACCGAGATAAAAACTTTATCGAGAAAAATGAACAAGGTACAACCGTGAATCGCTGGACATCAACCGGTTGGTTGGTTACTTCAGCTGCGAGTAATGAAACGGGTTGGCTAGCGTTCAAAATAGCTCGCTCATTAGGTATGCTAAGTCTTGAAACTCAAGCAAGGGTTTGTCATGGCCCGTCAGTATCAAGTCTTGCAGCAACGTATGGGCGTGGTGCGATGACAAATAACTGGAATGACATTAAAAATGCCAATGTCGTCATCGTTATGGGTGGAAATGCCGCTGAAGCTCATCCAGTTGGTTTTAAGTGGGCGATTGAAGCTAAAATCACAAATGGCGCTGAACTTATCGCTATTGATCCTCGTTTTCACCGCACGGCTTCGGTTGCCGATAAATATGTTCCGATTCGTGCAGGTTCGGATATTGCCTTCTTACTAGGTATTATTAATTATCTCATTACCCATAACGAAGTTAATTTTGAATATTTAGTCACACACAGTAACGCTAGCTTAATTGTGAGTGATGACTTTAATTTTGATGAAAATAGTGGTCTATTTAGTGGCTATAACGCTGATAATCGCCAATATGATCAAGCCAGCTGGACATATCAAAAAGATGAAAAGGGTTATGCGCTTCGAGATAAAACACTCACGCATCCACGATGTGTTTGGAATCTGTTAAAACAACATGTAAGTCGATATACACCAGAAATGGTAAACAAAGTTACCGGAAGCCCGATAGACGGATTTTTACATGTTTGTCGATCTCTTGCCAGCACGAAAACCAATGACCGAGCAGCAACATTTTTATATGCCTTAGGTTGGACACAACATACTTATGGTACCCAAATTATTCGTACTGCTGCCATGATTCAACTTATTTTAGGTAATGTGGGTGTCATGGGTGGGGGAATTAATGCCTTACGTGGACACTCAAATATTCAAGGTTTAACCGATGTCGGACTCTTATCCAATCGTTTACCTGCATATTTGGATTTACCTAAAGACTCGCAAGTTTCGCTTGAACAGTATCTGGATGAAAAAACCCCTAAACCGTTAGGCGCCAATGAGGTGAACTTCTGGGGTAACTATCCCAAATTCTTTATCAGTTTTATGAAAGCGATGTATGGTGATAAAGCGACTAAAGACAATCAATGGGGATTTGATTGGTTACCTAAATGGGATAAAACTTACGATATCTTACGCTTTAGTAAAATGATGCGTGATGGTCAAGCCAATGGTTTTATTTGCCAAGGATTCAACCCACTTGCTGCCTTACCTGATAAAAATAGTATTCGTGAAGGTTTATCTAAACTCAAATTCTTGGTGAGCATTGACCCATTACCCACTGAAACAGCCGAATTTTGGAAAAATCATGGTGAGTCAAACGATGTCGATTCAAGCAAAATTCAAACCGAAGTCTTTCGATTACCGACTAACTGTTTCGCTGAAGAAAACGGTACGATTGTCAATTCATCTCGTTTATTGCAATGGCATTGGGCAGCAGCAAAGCCTCCTTATGAATCGCTATATGACCCCGAAATCATTTCACGTATCTTTCTAAGAATCAAAGAACTTTATGCTGAAGAAGGCGGTGCTTATCATGAACCAATTAATAATCTTTCTTGGGATTACCAAGATCCAGAAGGGCCAGCAGCGGAAGAATTAGCCCAAGAGTGTAATGGTCGTGCTCTTGCTGACCTTACGGATACCAACGGTAATGTGATTCTGAAAAAAGGTCAATTATTAAGTGGTTTTTCTCAGCTTAAAGATGATGGTACCACCTCTTCAGGTATCTGGATATTCTGTGGTTCGTGGACTGAACAAGGTAATTTAATGGCAAGACGTGATCCAACAGATCCATCTGGTAAAGGTATCCATGCTGGTTGGGCATGGTCATGGCCAATGAATCGACGTGTACTCTATAATCGGGCATCGGCAGATGAACACGGCAATCCATGGGATCCAAACCGAGTATTGATAAAATGGAATGGTTCTCATTGGGATGGCAATGATGTTGCTGACTTTACCGCTACCTTGTCTCCAAGTTCTGGTGCAGGCGCCTTTATTATGAATAACGATGGTTTAGGTGGATTATTCTGCTTAAATCGTCTGGTTGATGGGCCTTTCCCTGAGCACTACGAACCATTTGAAACGCCAATTACCAATAATCCGTTGCATCCAGAACAAATCAATAATCCGGTTGCTCGAGCATTTAAAGAAGATTTAGCGCGTTTAGGTTCAGCAGATGAATTTCCTTATGTGGGAACAACATACAGTATTACAGAGCATTTCCACTTTTGGACACAACACGCAAGATTGGCCTCAATTACGCAACCAGAACAATTTATCGAACTAAGCGAAAATCTTGCCAATAAAAAAGGAATCAAATTAGGCGACACCGTTAAAGTGACTTCGTATCGAGGCTATATAAAAGCGAAAGCGGTAGTAACTAAACGCTTGCCTACGTTAACGGTAGACGGTAAAGAGATCGAAACCATTGGAATCCCAATTGTTTGGGGATTCACTGGACAAACTAAGAAAGGATTTTTGGTCAATGAATTAACTCCTCATTTAGGTGATGCAAATTCACAAACGCCAGAATATAAATCATTTTTAGTTAACATCGAAAAAGTTACCACCGTGGCATAGGCAGGAGGATTAATTATGTCATTACAAACTCAAGATATTATTCGTCGTTCTGCAACTAATGATTTAACGCCTGCGCCGCGAGCACGTGATTATCAACAGGAGGTGGCCAAATTAATTGATGTCACCACCTGTATTGGTTGTAAAGCATGCCAAGTCGCCTGTAGCGAATGGAATGACCTGCGAGCAGAAGTAGGCAATACGGTCGGTGTTTACGATAATCCCGCTGATTTGGAGCCTAAAGCATGGACGGTAATGCGCTATTCTGAAGTTGAAATTAACGGAAAATTTGAATGGCTAATTCGCAAAGATGGGTGTATGCACTGTTCTGAGCCTGGCTGTTTAAAATCTTGCCCTTCTGAAGGTGCTATCATTCAATATGCTAACGGAATAGTCGATTTTCAGTCAGAACATTGTATTGGTTGTGGCTATTGTGTAGCAGGTTGTCCGTTTAACATTCCTCGTATCAGTAACGAAGATAATCGAGCCTATAAATGTACCTTATGTGTTGATCGTGTTTCGGTTGGACAAGAGCCGGCTTGCGTTAAAACTTGCCCGACTGGTGCTATTCATTTCGGGACTAAACAAGATATGATTCGACATGCTGAGCACCGAATAGCCGATTTAAAAAAACGGGGGTTTGAACATGCAGGGCTTTATAATCCTCAAGCGGTCAATGGAACGCATGTCATGTATGTATTACATCACGCTGATCAACCCGATCTGTATCACGGTTTGCCAGATGAACCCCATATCAGTGAACTGGTTAGATTCTGGAAAGGCCCTTGGAAACCACTTTCAGCTGCCGCCTTTATTGCTACTTTTGGTGGATTACTTTTCCATTACATGGGCGTCGGTGCAATTGAAGTAGACGAAGAAGATATCGAACAGGAAAAACAAGCGGATAAACAAGCAAGAAAACGATTAGGATTACCTATTTTTGGTCGTAATAATAGTGCCGACATACCACAAAAGGAGGAACATCATGAATAAAAAAGGAATGATTCTTAGAACACCACTTATTGTACGTTTTTGCCATTGGTGTATGGTGTGTCTTTTCATCTTAACGGCATTATCTGGTTTATCGTTATTTTTTCCGTCCATTAAACTATTTGGGCTTTTTCTTGGAACCCCTCAACTGGTTAGAGCGTTACATCCCCTAATTGGATGCATCGTCTTTATACTGCTGATGTTCATGTTTGTAAAGCTTGCTCATCATAATATCCCTAATAAAAATGATATGTTATGGATCAAGAATTTTAAACACGTCATCATGGGCAAAGAAGAAGGTATACCCATTGGCAAATATAATGTTGGTCAGAAATTTTTATTTTGGTGTATCATGAGTTTAATCACTGTGTTATTCGTAACCGGTATGATTATGTGGCGAAGATATGTTTCAGATTATTTTTCAATTGAAATTGTTCGTATTGCAATCTTTTTCCACTCGTTTGCAGCTATTTGCTTAATCTTACTCGCCATTGGTCATGCTTATATGGCTATCTGGGTTAAAGGTTCAATTAAAGGGATGATTACAGGGTATGTATCTCGAGCTTGGGCTCGAAAAAACCACTCTTCATGGTATGAAGAAGAAATGCAAAAAATCTATCAACAGGAACTGGAAGCAGATAAACCTTTAGACGTGAAGCAAACAACAAAAGTCGAACAAAAAACAGCTTTATAGTTGTTTCTAAAATATATCTATTTTATCCGCTGATACTTATCAGCGGAATTATCTCAATCACGAAATCGATTATGGATAAAATAATCATGAATGGTAACCAATAATGAGTATAAAAATCATCCCACAAGTTCAACTTGAAAAACAAAATATCAATTCCGTTATCAGACAAATTCCCTTACTTTTTTATCCTTCACCAACAACGCTCTATTTGCATCGAGCTAACAGGCTAAAAGGATTAGCAAAAAATAGTCCATTTAGTGACTATCTCTGTTTTTGTGCTCAATTAGCGCAAACGCAAGCAGACTTAGTTAGCCAAAAACCACTAAATAAAGAGCTATTCGAGCCATTAAATAATGATTTACCACCACTGAGTATAGAAAACTTTTCATTACCCTACTCTTGGCAGGATTATTTAAAGGCGTTATTACAATCATCATCAAATTTAACCGATCAAATTTCAATCGTGATTGAACAACTGGATAAAAACAGTATTGAGCAATTACAAAATAAGGCTTTGCATTTACTTAAAGGCGAATTCCACGCAGTTGATGGCAATGAAGCCGTATTTATTTGGTCTGCACTCTCTGTTTACTATAGCCAGCTAGCTAGCCAAATAAAAGGTAAAGCAGTATCCGAAAATAGTGATAAAAATTGGCTATGTCCCGTATGTGATAGCATGCCGGTTGCCAGCGTCATTCAACTGGGTGGTCATAATGGACTGCGTTATTTACATTGTAGTTTATGTGAGAGTGAATGGTATGTGCCAAGAGTAAAATGTACCAGCTGTGATAATATGAAAAATATTGAATATTTTTCGCTAGATAGTGAATTATCAGCGACTAAAACAGAATGTTGTGATGCTTGCCACAGCTATTTAAAAATCTTTGATCAGGATAAAGATCCGCATATTGAAGTTATTGCTGATGATATTGCCTCTTTAATACTTGATATCAAAACCGAAGAAGAAGGTTTTGCAAAAAGTGGTATCAATCCCTTTGTATTTGCACAATAAGAATTTAGCTTCGAATAAATTTAGAATTAACCTTGAATAGGTAACTGAACAATATTAGCAGCTATTTTTAGCTTTTTTTCATGAAAAGCAGGATAAAAAACCAAGAATCTGATTATTATATTCTTAATTTGCTTGAAATTTTAGCGTATTTTTATATTAATCAGATAATGCCTCATCCTTTTAAAAAATGAGAATGACAGAAAAGTCCAATTACACCTTAACATTTTGGTTGAATCAGTTTAGAATAATACTATTGTACTAGTTTGCGAGTTTATTTTTATGAAACGCTTTTTTTTATTCAGTTGTTTGATGTTAATTACCCCTTTTATGTGTATAGCAAATACGGTAAAAAGTGTTGCCATAACTGCAATTGTTGAACATCCATCACTAGATCAAATCCGAGATGGTGTAAAAGATGAATTAACAAGCAGTGGTTATCTATTAAATGAAAATTTAACGGTTAAGTACAAAAGCGCCCAAGGCAGTAGCGCGACTGCAGCACAAATTGCCAGACAATTTATTGCCGATAAACCCGATGTTATCGTCGCTATTGCAACACCAAGTGCACAAGCAACAGCCGCAGTAACTAAACAAATCCCACTCGTATTTGCAGGAATTACTGATCCCATTGCCGCAAAGCTAGTTAAAAATTGGGAACCAACCAATACTAATATTACGGGTGTATCTGATTTTCAAGAGATTGGGCCTCAAATCGACTTTATGAAAAAAATTGTCCCGAATGTAAAATCGGTAGGATACATCTACAGTCCAAGTGAAATCAATTCCACTGTGGTAATGAAAAATTTGAAAGCACAACTTGCAGAACAAAATATTTCATTGGTTGCAGTGCCCGCACAACGAACTGCGGATATTTCCACTGCGGCAAATTCATTAAAAGGCAAAGTTGACTTGATTTATACGACAACCGATAACAATGTTGTATCTGCTTATGAATCATTAGTGAAATTTGCTAATGAAAACAAAATTCCTTTATTAGCATCTTTTCCTGATGCAATTGAAAGAGGCGCCGTTGCGGCTTATGGCATGAGTTATTATGATGTTGGTCGTCAATCAGGCAAACTTGTTGTTCGCATTTTGAATGGAGAAAAACCCGGCAGTATTGCGCCAGAAATTGGACAAGCATTACGACTGGTTATCAATATTGAAGCCGCGAAAAAACAAGGCGCAACATTATCGCCTGAAGTTATTCAGTCCTCTTATAAAGTCATTGGTGAATAACATAATCCCATTTATGCTTTGCTGAATCAATCAGCAGAGCATACCCCTATTATCAACAGAACTCGCTTACTCTCGAACGAATGATTATTTTCGTTTTTTTTATCTATAAAAGAAGCAAAATACACCCAATTTTTGTCGATTAAAAGTGCTTTACAATCACTAGTTATAACAGATTGTAATTAAAAATTTACAGCTAAATAAAGTGATATTCCTAGAAAATTATTTAAATATGATTTATAGTAAACACATATTTATCTAAGTTGTAAAAAAATTATTACAAAGGTACCTATATGCGTAATCGTATTTGTAAACTTATTATGCTACTCTGTTTATCAACCCTTACTTTTTCATCGTTTGCTGATACAGCAAAGGAACAAAAGTATGTTGCTATTACAGCCATTGTTGAACATCCTGCATTAGATAATGTTCGAAGAGGGGTGGAAGATGAATTAAAAGATAATGGTTATATCAACGGTGAAAACTTAAAATTACAGTATGCCAGCGCTCAAGGCAGTAGTGCTAATGCTGTTCAAATCGCTAAACAATTTGCTGCCAATAAACCCGATGTGATTGTCGGAATCGCAACACCTAGCTCACAAGCTTTATTAGCGACGACTAAACGTATTCCAATCATTTTCACGGCTGTAACAGATCCCGTTGCCGCAAGATTAACCCCTAGTTGGGAAGCGTCAAAAACCAATGTGACCGGTGTTTCTGATGCACTACCGTTAGATGCGCAAATAGATATGATGTTAAAAATCAAACCAGATGCGAAAAACATTGGTTATGTCTACAGTCCTAGCGAAGTCAATTCAACTATTGTACTTAAACAATTACAATCAGCACTGGAAAAACGTGGTATGCAAATTATCGCAGCCCCTGCTCAACGTACTTCAGATATTTCTACAGCAGCAAGAAGTTTAAAAGGTAAAGTTGATCTGATTTATACTACTACCGATAACAATGTCGTTTCGGCTTACGAGTCTTTAGCAAAAGTCGCTAATGAAAGTAAAATACCTTTGTTAGCCTCCGATCCTGACTCAGCCGAACGCGGAGCCATCGCGGCCTTGGGAATGAGTTATTATGACTTAGGACGCCAAGCTGGTAAAATCGTTATCCGCATTCTTAATGGTGAAAAACCTGGCGATATTCCGCCACAAATAGGTAGCATTACACAGTTAACAATCAATAAAAAAGCAGCTGAGCGACAAGGCGTCGTATTATCTGAAGATGTATTGAAATCAGCAACGAAGATTGTTGAATAGTTTTTTAATTTTATCACGATACCGCTAATTTTAGCGGTTAATTTTAATAGGTTTTTTTCATGTCTTTTGAATTTTTAATAGGCTCGCTGGGAATTGGACTTATTTATGCCATTGTGAGCTTAGGTGTTTTTATATCTTTCCGTTTACTCGATTTTCCGGATCTTACAGCCGATGCTAGCTTCCCGTTAGGTGGCGCAGTATGTGGTTTATGTATTTATATTGGTATTGACCCTTGGATTGCCACACTTTTAGGTATGTTTGCGGGGTGTATCGCCGGTAGTTTGACTGGCTTGCTTTATGTTAAGCTCAATATTTTGCAATTATTATCCAGTATTATTGTCATGATAGGTTTGTATTCAATCAATTTAAGGATATTAGGTCTTGGACGTTATATTACTCACGAAACAACTGAATATTCAGGATCACCGAATCTTGCGTTATTGGATGCTAAAACTATTTTTTCACCCTTTATTTCAGAAGACTACAGTAACCAATATATTGTTCAATCCATTATGGTTTTTGGCTTTGTTGTTGTGGTTTGGTTATTGCTACATTTATTTTTAAACACCCAAATGGGATTGGCATTGAGAGCTACCGGTACAAACCAAAGAATGGCTAGATCTCAAGGTGTCCCAACGGGCAGCATCACCATTTTAGGTATGGCTATTTCCAATGGCTTAATCGCATTAGGTGGTTCATTATTTGTGCAAACCCAAGGCAGTGCTGATATTACCATCGGTGTGGGGACAATCGTTATTGGTCTTGCTTCTATTATCATTGGTGAAAGTATCTTCCCAACAAAACGTATATGGGCAATTATGCTGGCAGTTATTCTAGGCGCTATTCTTTATCGTTTATTCATAGCTGTTGCACTTAGTAATGAGTTTTTGCACAAAATAGGCGTAGGCACAGAAGACTTAAATCTTATTACCGCAATATTGGTTGTACTTGCTCTTGTACTACCTAAGCAATTAAAAAAATACTCGAAAAAAAGAGGAAATAAACATGCTTAACGTTGAACAATTGCAATTAACTTTTAACCAAGGTACACCTATTGAAAATCACGTATTACGTGGCTTAAATTTAAATATAAAAGAAGGTGAGTTTGTTACGATTATTGGTAGTAATGGTGCGGGTAAAAGTTCGTTACTTAATATTATTAGCGGAGATTTACTTAGTGACTCAGGGCATGTCATCATCAATGGCAAAGATGTAACACGAGTTCCTGCCTGGAAAAGAGCAGGAATGGTTGCCAGAGTGTTTCAAGATCCGATGGTGGGAACCTGTGAAAATTTAACCATCGAAGAAAATCTTGCTATTGCTTATAATCGTGGACGTTGTTTTACATTACGCCCTGCACTTAATCGCAAAATTCAGTCCATATTTAAGGAAAAGCTTGCGACTTTAAATTTAGGTCTCGAAAATCGTTTATCCGATATGATGGGGTTACTTTCAGGAGGACAAAGACAAGCAATAAGTTTATTGATGTCGACCTTACAGCCATCTAAAATTTTGTTACTCGATGAACACACCGCTGCACTTGATCCTAAAACAGCTCAATTCGTTCTAGATCTGACTAATGAAATAGTGGGCAAAAACCAGTTAACAACCATGATGGTAACACATTCAATGAAACAAGCTCTAGAATACGGAAACAGGACCGTAATGCTTCATCAGGGACAAGTCGTACTTGATGTTTCTGGTGAACAACGTGATAAGATGACAGTAAATGACTTATTAGCTATGTTTGAAAAAACACGCGGTGAAAAAGTTACCGACGATGCCTTACTTTTAGGTTAATATTAACAAACAAGCAATATTCCTTATTAGGAGTATTGCTTTCTCTTTTTGTCTGTCCAATCAAACTCTCCAAACTTTAAGCTCTTTCAATTACTCACACAATGTTATCAAAGCATACGCTACTTAAAGATCACTTTTCCATATTAATGGATGGTCAATAATAAAGTACCTTAGCTTATGCTTTTTTTTAAATATTTAATCTACAGACATTAACTTCGATTCAATATCTTTCCAATAAAGAGCATAAATTTGACTCATTGTTATTATAGAGAGCACTTGGCTTGGCTATTCGCCAGTTAAGTGTTAACCATTTAATCTTTAATGGAATTTTATAATCAACAATCTAGTCTAAATAACAGATATGTTATTAGCATCAAACAAATTTATCACTCATTGGGCAGGTTAAATCTACAGATTAATATTTTTTATGCTATGAAAATTGAACTACGACATTACACTGATATAACAATAGATATTTAATGGAATTTTGTAATCGACGACTTAATGTAGATAATAGACATGTTATTAACATCAAACAAACTTATTAATATTTGTAATAAGCATTAGGTAGATCCCTGCTGTTTGATATTATTCCATGAGATACCGCTTTAAATGGTTTATTAAAAGCGATTAATGAGCTCATTTCCAGACTACTATATCCCTCTCTGCACAATTACGTTGATTTTAATTTCTTAAACCATAGATAGCAAAAAAGCCCAGCATCTCTGCTGGGCTCTCGCACTTATTTAAAAGTCTGGCGGCACCCTACTCTCACATGGGTAATACCCACACTACCATCGGCACTACGGCGTTTCACTTCTGAGTTCGGCATGGGGTCAGGTGGGACCACCGCGCTA